>LOBW01000032.1 GCA_001516585.1 Thermocladium sp. ECH_B | reverse complement strand
AGGCCAGCATTATCTCCAAAATAAATGAGGCACGGAATAAATGCCTAACTACCTAAAAACACCCATTATTCATCAAACACACCAAGTAAACCCCAGCCGCATTTAGTGAATCCATTTAATAATGATAAATCGAACGGCAAACCTCGCCAAATGGCAGGGCAAGGTTTAAAAATCTCTTACTATTCCTCTTTAGGATGCCCTCTTCCGGTCAATTTTCAAAGAATGGGGGGCGGGGGCCGAGGGGAGTAGTTAATTGCCCTAAGGGGCATAAGCTTCATTCGGATCTAAACGGTGCATTGAATATCTTGAAGAAGGCCACCGGCATAGTGATCTCAGCAATAAAGAAGCCTTTGTCGTTTATTGTGGATCATAATCGAGTAGCGCCCTTAATGGGGCGTAACCCTCTAGACCTCGGGGAACCCTCGCCCTCAAGGCGGGGAAGAGGTCAGTCATGTTTGCCATACCATTACAGATACGCTGATTCTCCCTGGACTTGAGGGATATAGCCTAGTTCACTAGGATTTGCCCATCCCGCCCCTAGAGCTTGTCGTTCGTTTATAAGGTGCTCCTCTTTTATCGCAGGTGCCTCATCTTATTAGGCACCCTATAGGCCTCGAACAACATTAATCTGGTCATCCCATTATTGATAAGTCTCTTGGATATTCTGGCAATTATTCCCCGCCTCAGCGATATGATTAACATTTTCTTAACAATGTAGTCCTTGGAATACATGCGAACCAGTATTATGCCGCCGTGGCTCGATGTGATTGAGGATAACTCGAATGCCTTATCCGTCTTCTCTAGGTTATCTGTGTTAAGGTATGAGGCGAACTCGCTCTCAACTATGTCGAGGTACTCATAATAATCACCGGTTAATGTTACTGGACTTAGGCCGGCGTGTCCAAGTATTAATTCAGTCACGCCAGCATCCTTATCCACCTGGAATATGGCGACCCCGTGAATCGTTTCCATTTACCTCCATTGCGGTGATTCCAGACTATTAAATAAAGTTTTTGCTTGACCCCCTCCCCCGACCTAAAGGACAAGACGTTCAATATCAATGAAGTCGAGGCGAAGAATTACTCATTATAATGGAGTGTATAGAACCGAGCATGATAAGTGAATCCTTCATGGAGTGATAAAATAAACGGCAAACTTCGGGGCCCCGGGGGGTCAGAGTTCTTTTCTTGGATTCCTCATGCGTGAGAAGGGATGGATGGCCTTAATGAATCAAGCCGAAACCTATTTATTTGAAGATTAATAAGTTAAACTAATGGCAACTGGATACACTAGGATCGCTAGGATTAATTTAAGTAATGGCAGTATAATCGTGGAGGATACGCCTGAGTGGTTGGTTAAGGCTTTTATTGGCGGAAAGGGATTCGTATATGGCATATTGGGCAAGGAATTGGAGCCCGGAATAGATGCCTTATCTCCTGGAAACAAGATAGTGATAGCTGCAGGAGCATTGGCTGGGTTAGCGCCTGCCAGTGCTAAGACAATAGTTGGAGCAAAAAGCCCGCTTAGCAACGTGATTCATGATACAAGTGTTGGGGAGTGGTTCTCTTACATGCTTCGCGGCGCTGGCTTTGATGCATTAATAATAGAGGGCGAGGCGAAGGACCCCACTTATCTCTGGGTGCATGACGGTAAGGTGGAGCTGAGGAGGGGAAATGAATTGTGGGGACTCTCGACTAGGGATACCGTTCGAAGAGTAAGGGCATCAACGATACCCGCAGCATCAGTGATGGCTATAGGGCCAGGGGGCGAGAATATGGCTAGAATAGCCAATATAATCGTTGATGGTGAACGCGCCGGTGGAAGAGGAGGATTAGGAGCTGTTTTTGGCTCCAAGAAGCTCAAGGCTGTGGCGGCATATGGAACACCCAATATAGGTATAGCGAATAAGGATGAATTCATCAAGTATTCCCTTGACGTATATAAGAAGTTTCAAAGCGCAACGGAAACGATGGAAACGAGGGAATTCGGAACCACTAATTCATTAATGTATAGCGGATCGCTTGGAGTCTCCCCGGCCTTTAACTACTCTAAGCCATTGCTGGAGGAGGAAGAGGCCAAGAAGATCAGTGGAGTCACATTTAAGGAGCGGGAAATCAATTTTCCAGGGAAACCAATAAAGATAATAGGCGCATTATGCCCCATTAAATGCAGTAGGTGGATACCAATACCTGGAGCGGATGACGTGGTTAAGCCGGAGTATGAGAACATTGGTCTCCTTGGAGCAGCCACAGGCGTGTTTGATCCAGCCATAGTTCTAAAGGCGCAGCGGCTCGCTAATGATCTAGGAATAGATTCGATAGGGGCTGGAAACGCCATAGCGTGGTCCATGGAGCTTTATGAGAAGGGACTGCTAAGCAAGGAAGAGACAGGCTTGGATCTCAGGTTTGGGAACGGGGAGGCACTGCTTACATTGATACATGATATAGCCTACAGGGAGGGATTCGGCAAGGTACTTGCAGAGGGAAGCGAGAAGGCGGCTAAGATGCTTGGGAAAGGCCTGGAGTATGCGGTTCACTTCAAGGGCTTAGCGTTGCCTGCTTGGTACCCGAATGGGCCATTAAGGGGACTAGTTATAAGTTACTTAACGGCCGACGTAGGCGGATCACATCTGCGGGGATGGCCTAAGATACATGATCCGGAAACACCTCTTAAAGACACTGTTGAATCAATGATTGAGGATAGGGATCATAAGGCAGCCATGGATTCCTTAGGATTATGCATCTTTAATCCATATACTTGGAGCGATATGGCTAAGCTATATACATGGGCAACCGGTAGGGAAACTAGGGAGGAGGATCTCAGGAGGGTTAGTGAGAGAATTGAGGCAATAGCTAGAATATATCACGTGCTCGAGGGGTATGTAAATGAGTGGGAGCAGATTCCATGGAAAATGCTGAATGACCCAAATGGACCCAAGTACACCCTACATGAGGTGAAGGATGCATTGAGGCAATACTATAGGCTTAGAAAGTGGGATGAGGAATTGGGAATACCAACGAAGAAATTATTAATTGAATTAGGCATTGAGTGGATGGAGCCTCTTAGGTCTAGGGCCGAGAAGATCGCACTAGAGAAGAGAAAGAATTAATTACCTTGATCGCCGCAGCAAAATAATTACCCCGATCACAATGACTACTATTATTGCCAGAATCATAAATGTAAATTGATGGATTGATGTTATTGATGATTGGGGCATTGATGATGTTGTCAATGATTCGCTGGAGGTAATTGTTTCCCCAGGCTCAGAGGTAGGTATGACAACGTACTGCACACAATGATTGCCCGGCGGCAAGGTCATGCTTATCACATTGCTCTTGATGCTGTAATTAATTGGGCTTGGAAACATCACCGGCAATGCATTGATCGAGTAAGTCACGTTAAGGGGTGCATCATAATCATAACACGTCATGAACGTGGAGTTCTGGGCAACAGTAAAGTTAGCTGAGTAAGTCACGTTAAGCAACCCATTGCCGACGGCAAATATCGCTATAGAACCATTGCCCAGAGCCACGAAGGGCACATACTCTGTTCCATTCGTTACCATAATGGTTCCATTAATGGGCTTAATCGGCGGATTTATCGCAACTATGGTTGCATTAGTTAGATTAATGTACTCAATTACCTGGGGCACGCCATACTGATTAATATATACATACTGCGCAGTTCCCACTGAAGCAACAACTAGAGCAAGCAATGTCACAATTATGAATATCCTCATGGATCTAGATTCAAGTTATGGATTTAAATTAATTACTGATCCTCATCCTGGGAACTTTCCTCTGGATACTCATCCTGGGGTTGTTGCTGCTGAGGAGGCGGCGGAGGAGGCGGAGCCTGCTGAGGAGGCAACGGAGGAGCATAAGGCCTAGGAGCCTGCTGAGGAGGCAATGGCGGTGGGTATTGTCTAGGCGGAGGAGCAATAGGAGGCGGCATGGATGGCCTCTGCGGCGGCGCGGTTTGTTTCCTCGTCATACTTATCGCCTTTCCTAATTGATTGAATGAGTCATCCAGTCTCTTCACTATTAGGAGGTTAATAATGAAGAGAACTATTATTGCTGATGCTATTATTATGTTTATGATTGATGAGAAGACCTCAAAGTAACGGGTCACTAAGGCGGAGCCCGAGGCCGCTATTATGAACACGGAAATGACTATGGCCATAAGAAGCAGCGGTATCCCAATATATAGGGAGAAGCGGTTTATTTTGAGTAGGGAACCATCCTTCTGAAGCACTGAAGGTAACTGCTGACCCGTGGAGGGAGGCGGCGGAGGAGGCGGAGCCTGCTGAGGAGGCAACGGAGGAGCATAAGGCCTAGGAGCCTGCTGAGGAGGCAACGGCGGTGGGTATTGTCTAGGCGGAGGAGCAATAGGAGGCGGAGGCGGATACTGCCTAGGCGGTTGCTGCGGCTTGTCCTCCGGTTTTCTTTCTGGTTGGCTCGACATCTTATCACTTTATATTGCCTTTTATGCGTGAAACCCTTATTAAATGTTTCCAAACGGTAAACATAAATGAATAGCGGCTACTTGGTAATAGCTGAGAAAAACAGCGTCGCCAAATCCATAGCGTACTACTTAGCTGAGTCCAAGGTAGCTACTAAGAGCACTTATGGAGTGCCGACTTACTGGTTCACGAGGGAAGGAGTCACTTGGGTTTCCGTGGGTCTACGGGGGCACTTAATGGAGTTCGATTTCGATAAGAAATACAATATTTGGGTGAGCAGCAAAATAAGCGAATTATTCAGGGAGGAACCGATGCTGATCATTAAGCCCGACTCGGTTAAGTATGCTAAGGCAATAGCTTACCTCTCCCGGAGGCTCAGCAATGTCATACTAGCCCTTGATTCGGATGTGGAGGGCGAGGCCATCGCATTTGAGGCAATGATGATCATCAACAATGCTAATCCAGCTGCGCGCTTCAGTAGGGCATTATTCTCTGCAGTCACGAAGAGCGACATAATTAATGCATTTAATAACTTAGTAAGCCCTAACCCGAATTACGCTAAGAAGGTATTCACCAGAATGAAGCTTGACCTAAAGCTGGGCGCCGCATTCACCAGGTTCTTGACCCTCAGCGCTAAGGATGGTGGGGCAGAATTACAGGGCAAGCGAGTGTTGAGTTATGGGCCATGCCAGACCCCCGTCCTCGGGCTAGTGGTTAAGAGGGCCCTGGAGCGGGAGAACTTCAAGCCCACTCCTTACTATATCGTTGAGGCCACGGTTGATGTAGATGGAGAGGAACTCAAGTTATCCACTGATAGGATAGATGATTTAGATAAGGCTACTCAGATAAGGGATGCAGTGATTAGGGCTGGGTTCCTTCACGTGGTTGAGTCGATTGGGGAAAAGACGAGGGTCTCCCCGCCTAAGCCTCTTGAAACCATTGAGTTGGAGAGGCGCGCCAGTAGGTTCCTAAATATAAGGGCTAAAAATGCTCTCGATATTGCCGAGGATCTATATAGGTATGGCTTTATTTCTTACCCTAGAACGGAGACAAACATATACCCAAGAACGCTCAATCTAAGCAAGATAGTGAAGGAATTAACTAGGGTCAAGGATTATGAGGCCTACGCTAATTCCCTCCTGGCAGGCGAGTTTACTCCCACCTCCGGCGGCTCCACCGATAATGCTCATCCACCTATTCACCCCACTAGGGGAGCAAATGCTTGGGATGTAACTAGGGTGTTTGGAAAGGAGTCTCACTGGAGGATTTATGACTTGATTGCGCGGCACTTCCTGGCTACGCTAAGTAAGCCTGCAATAATTGAGAGGCAGCGAATAATTGCTAAGCTTGATGATGCGGAATTCAAGGCAACGGGCTTAGTCATATTGAGCAAGGGATACTTGGAAATATACCCATTCGAGACGCCTAGGGAGAACCCATTACCCATATCCAAAGTTAAGGCTGGAAGCAAATTAAGGGTACTAGGCGCGGAGGTGATTAAGAAAAAGACCCAGCCGCCTCCTTACTTGTCTGAAGCCGAGCTATTGAGATTGATGAAGCAATATGGAATAGGAACCGATGCAACGATGCAGGACCACATACACACCAATATAGAGAGGAAGTACTTCACTATAATCAAGAAGCAGTGCGTACCAACCCAACTCGGTAAAGCCGTGGTCTCGATACTAGATGAAAACGCAAATGAGTTAGTTGATCCATTGTTTAGATCAAAAATGGAGAGCAAGTTAGCGACAATAGGCGAGGGAAAAACGGAGCCCACTGTAATTGATGAGGAAATAACCAAGGAAGCAAGCGGCATCTATGAAAAGATACAGCCGCGGTACATGGATATAGGAAGCAAATTAGCGACCATACTTAGAGGCAAATCGCGTGAAAATGGAGCCAATGAAAGGGGAAGAAAAACCACGAAATACTGACACGAACTTATCCATTGCCTCAATCCTAAAAGGCGAGGCCTATAGTTTCTTCATAATTTCCCATCCAAATAATGATCGGCGGCCAATGATGAGCCATGTCACTTATGGCGTTTTCATAAACTTAATAAAAAATAACTATAAACCTAGCCCTCGAAAGGGGGAACCAGCGCTATGCTTCACTAAGTGGGGGAGCAATGCTTAAATTAATTCTCAACACATGAAGAAGATGCGGCCCTCTAGCCAATTCAATTATCGGCGAATGGCTTCAAATAGTTTTTATGATGAGCCTAATCATTGCAATAATAATGCGATAGATGCATTGAAGTGCATTATTAATGCCTTAGCAGCTACGAGTCTGGTGTTGTTTTTCCCTGATGCTGAACCCATATTGATGAGTTTTCCACGGCCCTGGGCATCGCTGAATGGAGGGGATTAAGTTCCATGATTGATGATCCAGGCAAGGTAATTAACGATGTGGCGGATTATCTGAATGCGAATTGCGGTAATGCCGATAAATTAGGTGAACTACTAGATAAGTTATTTGACGAGTTGCAGGACCTATTAATAGACATGGGCGACCTAAGCCTTAACTCAAACCTATTCACTGCATACCTTGCGGCATACATCGTGACTAAGTCCATCATGGGCAACACGCCTCCCCCAGGAGGCGATTCATTAACGGATGACTTGCTTCGATTAATCGGTGGAGAAACCAATATAGGCAATGAGTTATCCCAATATGATATAATCACGGCTATACGCGAATTACGGGATAAAGTGCATTGTAGATGATTGGAAAATAATAAGCGGCACGCAAAGTGGATTCATGTCTTGGCCTATTTTATTTGGGTTCCCTAGAGGGCATTTATGTAGTCCTCTACCTTGGGCATTTCCTTGGGGAGACCCTTTCTCTCCCTCACCTTCATCACTAGATCCGTGAGTATGCTTTCAGGCACTGGTGCCCACCTACTGAATTGAAGGCTCCAAAACACTCTCCCCGACGCGGCGCTCCTTAACTCATCGCTTAAGTTGAAGGACTCTATGACCGGTATCTCGCCCTTAACGGTCACCATGTACTCGCTCTGGGCAACATCGATTATCCTGCCCCTGTGCCTCGTTATGACGCTTGTCACTGGCCCAATGTTTTCGCTGGTGGTTTTAGCCTCAAGGAGGAGAAGCGGCTCCAATAAGGTGGGCTTGGCTGATATCATTGCGGCAAACATGGCATTCTTGGCTGCAGGCATTATTTGGGCTGGGCCCCTGTGGGCTGGGTCCTCGTGAATGGTGGCATCATGCAGAATAACCTTAACCCCCCTCACTGGTTCCTGTGCCAATGGCCCTGCGCCGATTGACCACCTGAATCCTTGCACTATGTAATCCTTTATCTCCCTCAAGTGCTGTATTCCAGATGTCTTATCAATGAGTATATTGACGTAGGTCTCATCTATTGCCCAAATGCCCCTCGCCTCATCGGCGTCCCAACCAGCCTTATCCCGAAGTATTCTGGCCCGCTCCTTTGAATCCATGTCCTCAGTTATGTCGCCCATCTGAACCATGGTTATGGTGGTCTCATCAAGCGGTTCCACGCTTATGTATAACTTGTTATGCTTATTGGGTGACTTACCCTCGAATACTTGGGACTTCACCCTCACGGTTTCCCTGAACCTAACCAGTGGCTGCGATACGACGAAATCAAGCTTAGTTCTCTCCTTAAGCATCCAGGTCGCGATCTCCAAGTGAAGCGTTCCAACGCCGCTTAGAAGTACTTGGCCGGTCTCTTCATCTATCTTCAGGCTCAGNGTTGGGTCCTCTATGACTAGGTCGCGCAGTGCCTCCACTATCTTGGCTAAGTAATTGGGGTTCTTGGGCTCAATGGCCACAGTGACGACGGGCTCGCTTATGTATCTGAGCTTCTCGAATGGTGGAATATCCTTTATTTGGGGAGCAACTATTGTATCGCCGGCCCTGGCCTCATCTACGCCCAGTAATGCAACTATGTTGCCGGCTGTGACGGATGGCACTATTACCCTGTTTGGACCCATGTATAGGTAGGTCTGAAGTATCCTCTTCTGAACCTTAGTNCCCAGAACAAATAACTCATCCCCCTCATGAATAGTGCCGCTAAATACTCTTCCAGTGGCTATTAGACCAGCATGTGGATCCTTATTGACCTTGCTGACAGCTATAACGGTGGGCCCATTTGGATCCGCCTCCAGCAGAGCCTTACCTAGCTCGGAGTTCAAGTCGCCCTTCCATATCTTGGGTATCCTATACCTCTGCGCAACGTTGGGCGGCGGCGTGTGCTCTATGAGCATTGTGAGNAAAGTAACATGCAGTGGGAATTCCTGCGATAATTCGCTGACCGTGTCCTTCTCATATGCATCTATTATGTTGCTGAACTTTATTCCAGCCTTAGCAGCCATGGGTATAGTTATTCCCCACTTAGCGAGCGCAGAGCCGAGGGCGACTTGGCCCTTATCAACGCTTATCTTCCACTTATCCTTAAACTCAGGGGGAGCATACATGTCTATCAATCCATTAAAGTCCTTAACTATCGACACTATTCTCTGCATTATTTCATTAGGCGAGAGCCTTAATTCCTTGATTAACCTATCGATCTTATTAATGAAAAGCACTGGTCTCACTAATTCCTCCATTGCCTGCCTCACCACGGTCTCCGTCTGAGTCATGACTCCCTCGACGGAGNCAACCACTACCAGGGCACCANCCATGACCCTAAGCGACCTCGTCACGTGGCCCGTGAAATCCACGTGGCCCGGCGTGTCTATGAAATTGATTAAGTAAGGCTTGCCGCCGTACTCGAAGTAGAGACTTATGTTCGCCGACTTAATGGTAAGTTGACGCAGTTGCTCTATTTCCACATAGTCAAGGGCAAGGGCCTTGCCGGCCACCTTTGGGCTCAGGAGACCGGCGCCCATTAGCAATGAGTCGGAGGTAGTGGTCTTGCCGTGATCTACATGCGCTAATGTTCCCACGTTCCTAACTTGATCGGGGTGGCGCATTATCTCCATTACATCTTCCATTTTCTTTTCTATTACATGAACTGACATTTGTAAATCCTGAAATCCAACTAATATCCACTTTAAATAATTTTAGGTTAATAACCCATCTACCCCCAACAATGGGTGTTTTACTGACCTCCTCCCCGGCCCTAAAGGGGCGAGACCTGCCGTTCTTCTTATCAACCTTTAAGGACCGAAATAAAGCAACTAGGGCGATAGGTTCTTAAATGCATCTAGAGTTGACTTCATGAGAGTTAATGTCGTATGGACCACAGCAAGGCGGTAATCTCTATTACGATTTAACGCCAACAGGCATTCCGGGCCTTGATGAGGCGCTAAACGGCGGCTTCATACGTGGAAGAACATACTTGGTGACGGGGGAGACCGGGGTAGGCAAGACGCTTACCGCGTTATCATTCATTATTAACGGCATAATGAAGTATGGAGAGCCAGCCATATATGTATCAGTCGATGAAACCTATGAACAATTCATAAATGGCACGAAGAGGTTTGGCTGGGACTTGGAGCCATTAATGCAGCAGGGATACTTCCAAATATTAGTGCCCGAAATGGATTTAATCGAGACTATTCGGCAAAAGGANCCCGTTACCGTCGCTAAGTCAATGGTTCAAGCGATAACTGACTACGCTAACTCCGTTGAGGCTCAGCGAATAGTGATAGATCCCATAGCGCCTCTCGTCACCCTAGAGAAGGATGTTCAAGTGCTTAGGGAGTACATAAGGACTTTAGTCATGGGCATAGAGAGGGATGTTGGGGCAACCACTATAATAACCACGGAGGTCCCCACGGGCTCCCCAAGCATATCCAGGTATGGAGTGGAGGAATTCCTGGCGGCTGGGGTACTGGTTCTTGGAATAACTAAGGCAAATGATGGATCCATAAAGAGGTACCTATTCATTAGGAAAATGAGGTGGCAAGGAGTTCAACCGACGATTTATGAAGTGGATATACAGCCAAAGATCGGCGTTGTGGTTAAGGAGAAGTTAAACAACATATACCTGCCCTATCTCTCATCATACCTAACCATATAGTAGCCAACAGCTCTGCGCGAATTAAATAGAAATGTTTATACCCTCCACGCATTAATTCCACAAATGGTTATAAACCGAAATGAGGGGTGAAGCAAGTGGAGCTCTCCCCATCCGGCAGAATAGTATTGAGTTACTTAGAGTATGAGCACTTAATAAATGGGAAGCAATACGTCACATTCAAGGACATAGTGGGGAACACGGGTCTAAGCCAGCGATCCGTGAGGAATGCGATAATGGAGCTTAGGGCCAAGTCCCTNGTTGAGGCCGTGCTGGATCTAGATGAGGGGAGGCACCATAAGTATAGGTTAATATTCAAGAACCTGATTGATGTATTGCCCGAGGCACCAATAAAGCGGGGCGTCTATATCATTGATGTAGGCATAGGCACGTTCTCCAACATGACCTTCAAGATGTATAGGGTAATCAGGGGATCCACCGTGGTTCTCCATACCCCAAGCGTTCCTAGGGAATTACTTGAATACACTAAGTGCACGTGCGCATTGGATACCTTAACTAATTACTCGCTGGAGAAATTCAATAAATTAATAGATGGAGTGTATAACGCTAATGGAGCCATCTCAATAGTTGCCGATTTAACTCTTGATAATGATTTGATCGAGCCATATATATCATTAGCTAAGGCTAAGATGCATCTATTCAGCGTATCAACGATTAACCCAATAACGCTGGGCATAAACATGTTATTCATGAACAAGGAAGACAAAATAATCATTAAGCGGGGAAACCTAAACATAAAATTAATCGGCACCAATACTGCCGTGCAGCCGAGGAACACCATTAAAGCCATTTGCATCTATAAACAGAATGGAAACATAGTGATAGGGGAGCCGAGCGACATAAATGGCTTCAGGGTATATATAATATACGAGCAAGCAACAGATCAACAGGAAAAAATACGAATAACGGCAGACATGGATGATACGTAATTGCTGACCTCCTTCCCGCCTTGAGGGGCGAGATTTGTATATTCCTATCAATATTAATCAGATCGTCGTGAGATCATCATTATCAGGTTTGATACCCATCATCACTAACAGAGATGCAGGGAAGCGGCTTTTAAAGGAGTGACGCTCATCTGCTTGAGGCGCATCTAATGATAATAAAATAATATGGATAGTGATGCGGAGGCCGGGATTTGAACCCGGGGCTTTTCCCGCGCGCATTACGCGCATCGGTTATGAGCCGATCGCTCCACCAGGCTGAGCTACCTCCGCCTCTGGATTCAGGGACAAGGTGGGTTTTAATTTTTTTCTTTATGTATGAACTTAGCCAAGTTAGGTGGAGAGGGGGTTAGCCGTATTTCTTATCGCTTGAGTATAATCCAAGGGCTTTATCGGTGGCCATTATCGATTCCCACTTGGACACGCCCATCATTGCCCTCACCGCATCTATGTTCTCCGGAACAACTATTGATTCCTGGTGGACGCCCTGCATTAGGTAAACCTCATTCCCCTCTATTGATATGGAGTCCCCGAACACGGCGTTCTCCATGAAGTCCCCCCGCTCCCTGCCCAAGTCCCTCGCGTACTCGATTACTTGGGCCAGGCTCTGGAACCCCATCTTGGCGTAGAGGACGGATATCCTGGGGGTGCTCATCAATGAGTTAATCACGTCATCCTTGCGGGGAGGCTCATCGANCTCCACGTTAACCATGTGGAGATGCATTATGGTCACGGGAACGGCGACCGCGACCGTGGTTATATTAACTGGTATAACTGTCTTCACGTCCGGACCATGATGGCTCGGTATAGTAACCGGGTTAGGCACTACGTCATTTATTGNACCCTTCTTAAGTTCCCTGGGATCAGCCCCCCTCCTCACTAGGAATGCCCGTACCTTACGTATATTGTGCCCAGTTAAGGATAATGCCGCTAATAGCCTGGATAAGGCAGTGGTATTGCAACTAACTACCCTAATGTATTTCTTACCAATGGCATTCTCGTAATTGGCCAACGCATTGAAACTGNCCTCAGCCACGCTTGCCTCCTCGCCGCCCTGANATATCGCCCTCTTATCCATATAATACTTCGCCTTGTTCTCCTCCCCCACGCCATCGGGCGTGGCATCAATGATTATATTGGATTCCCTAACTAAATCAATCATGCTTCCCTTAATCGGTATGCCGGCGTCCCTGAACACCGCCTCCTTNCCGGGAACACTGTAAACGGCGAGTCCGCGCCGAGCCGCCAGTAATGCCTCATAGTCGGGCGTTGTCTTGGCTACCCCAACTAATTCCATATCGCTCATTTTCAATAATGCGGCGGCGACGCGTTTACCAATTGTTCCGTACCCAATTACTCCTATCTTCATCATGGGAATCTCCTCTTTGATTCAATTAATGCCTGGAGCGCGGGCAATTCCTCCCCCACTAGGAACTGGAGGAATGCGCGGCCCCCAGTCGATACGTGGCTTATCTTATCTATGTAACCCAATTTACGGGCCGACATTATTGTGTGCCCGCCCCCAATTATCGTGAACTTCGTGCCGTTCACCATTGATCTAAGGATGGCCTCCGTCCCCTTGGCGAATAATTGCTTCTCTGTTACGCCCATGGGGCCCGTTAACACGCTTACCTCTGCTCCCCTTATCTCGGTGGAGTAAGCATCGATCGTGGCGGGCCCTATGTCCATTATGGGTCCGCTCACCGACTTTATGTCGACATCCATCCTATCCCCATTCATATCTATACCCGCATCAATGGGAATCGATATGGATGAACCGTATTTATCCAGCAGTAGGCGAGCATCGTTAACTAATCCACTGAATCCACTCTCCTCTATATACTTCTTCACCCAGCCGCTGGCTCCATGCCTTGCCGCCACGAATATGACGCCGACTAATCCACCGACAAGGACCTTGCCTACGGTGCCATTGCTTAATAATTTGCTGATTGCCTTAATTGTATCCGGTACCTTTGCGCCTCCAGCCAATACGACTGACCCGCTGCGCGATGATGAGAATGTATTCATGGCGTTTAACTCGCTCTCGAAAACCATGCCTGCACAGCTGGGAAGAGCGAGGGGAAATCCAACTATGCTGGGCTGCGACCTATGGGCAGTCGCGAATGCGTCCATTATGAAGCCATCAAAGAGAGGCGATAATCTCCTGACGAGGAACGTATTTGCTTGTTGCTGTGGTGATCTCTCTATTACTTCCTCGCTAACCATTCTAACATTATCCAATAGAAGCACCTCGCCGGGTTCTAGATTCCTTATTGCGCTTTGCGCTGCGGGACCCATTACGTCCTCTATGAAATTAATATGCATGCCGCTGTACTTCTCCAAGTACCTCCAATGCAGTCCAAGTGATGTGAATTCATCGTCTCCAGGCCTGCCCTGATGCGCCAGCACCACTACGGCTGATCCTGACTTGGCCAGCTTGCTTATTGTGGCTGAGTGGGCCTCTATCCTGTAATCATCCAGTATGNCTCCTTCCTTTAAATTAATGGGAACGTTTATGTCTATCCTGACAAGAACCTTACGTCCGGGCACGACGCAGTCCCTGAATGGATGGAAAGGAGAGACCTCTTGCATATGCTTAGATCTGGTGTACTATATTTAAATATTTTCACTCATTAAACTCAAGTAATCGATATAAATCAATTAACCTAATTATACTCAAGTATACTGAGTAAACCCAATAATAAAAACCATCAACCGCTTCCCAACTAAGTGAAGCATCATCGCATTAATCTCAGAAACTCTGACCTCCTCCCCGCCCTAAAGGGGCGAGGCTTTTCGTCTGTTCTGTAAAAATCGTTCTTAGGACCGTGGAGAATTAGCTGCCGTGATTGTTTCGACTACTTTACCGTCCCGTATCCGCGATGTCGCTGTGCAGTATTTTGTTAGCTCCATGTTGTGAGTCACCATTATGATCGTCATTCCACGCCTATTCAGCTCGGCAAGTATATTCATGACATTAATTGTGTTCTCTGTATCTAAATTGCCGGTGGGTTCATCGGCTAGAAGCAGTTCAGGCTCATGAACTATGGCTCTAGCTATCGCGATCCTCTGCTGCTCGCCACCGCTTAATTGATTTATCCTTAACCTAAGTTTGCCGCCTAGACCAACCGCTTCCAACGCCTTCATTGCCTTAATTCTTCGCTCCGCCTTGGGAACACCCCTGGCAACCAGGGGTAGTTCCACGTTCTCTATTATACTCATTCTTGGGATTAAGTAATACATTTGAAACACGAATCCAAGCATGGAGTTCCTGTATCGCGTTAGCTCGGGGTCCTTCATGTTGTGCAGCATATAATTGCCAACGCGTAGGTACCCTCTCGTGGGTCTCTCTAGGCCACCGATTAGGCTGAGCAGTGTCGTTTTGCCGCTGCCGCTGGGCCCTATTATGCAGCGGAACTCCCCCTTCTCTATGCTTATGGATGCTCCCCTTAATGCTATGCTCCCCACTCCATTAGCATTATATACCTTCCATAGGTCCCTGGCCTCTATGAATGGATTGGACACGCGGCTCGTCTTCGATAACGGTTTTAATACTTATCTGTGTTATTTTTTACTGATATCGATATCGAAAAGTATATAAAATGGTCCACGCATCGAAGTCACATGAATAAGTACTTACTCGCATTAATTGCGGCAATGCTCCTCACTCCAGTCGTGATCCACGCATCATACGTTGCCACAGTGGTAATCAATCAACAAAACCAGCAATCCCTCATCTTCAGCGTCTCGCAAGTGGAACCCATAACGGTGCCAAGCGGCAATAACGGAGTAGTTACGTTTCAAGTGCCAATAACATATGCCGGCCCCTACTATTTAGGCGGAGTAGCCATAACGTTCAATGCATGTGGCGGCGCGGCCGTGGTGTCCCAAAACCCAATAAATATAGGATGGATATCGCCGGGCCAAACAATTGACTTGGATTTCGAGGTCAACACAAGCATACCGATGAATTGCGGCGGTTCAATTCTCATTTCCTGGAGCGGATTATATAAATACAATGCATCATCTCAATCATATTATGAAGCAGAGGGCTCTGGCTCCGCCTCGATAAGCATAACCGAGTACGCGATTGGATCACCGCTGCTCTCCGCATCAATTAACTCAACCCAATTACCGCTCCTAGCCAATACGCCGATTCGAGTTACCCTCAAGAATAATGGAAGCGGGCCAATATATGACCTGCTCGTGACGACTCAAGCCAGTGGCGCCTTCATTAACGGCTCATTCAGTGATTCCATATACTATAAGGAACTGGAGCCGGGTAAAGCCGCATCGTTCTTGCTATGGGTGAAGCCAACGACCGGCCAAGCATCCATAACAATAATCGCCAGCGGCATAAATGCCTTTAATCAACCCTACTCGACATCTTACCAGCAATACCTAACGGTGACCCCGCTCCCGCCGAGCCTACAGTCATTGGTGAACCTCAGCATCAATAGCACTGAAATAATTCAAGGCAGAAGCAACGCGGTTACTCTCCTAGTGACCGCTGTTGGGCATCCCCTTAATGACTTCCAACTAACGATTAACCCGCTTAACATGTATGTGAACGGATCATCATTACCCCTAATCATTAATATCGGGAAACTAAATGAGAGNGTAATCCACCTATCGCTGATGCCCCTTTCTCAAGACGCCGAGTTAAGCATTAGCTATAGCGGCGTANATGCTGCTGGGCAGCAAGTCACGGGGACCGGCAATACTATATTTACCGTGATACAGGAACCCACGGCGCTCTCCGTATCCCTGAGCCCCAGCACCGTGTATGCAGGTAATCCAACGTCGTTCAAGCTAAGCGTAACGGATAATTCATCTCTTATCCTAAACAATGTAACAGTAACCGTAATTAGCTCAACGCCGCTTATTAATTCAACCTACCCGCCAATACTCACAATTAATAAAATGATGCCGGGGCAAGTACGATATATCAATTTATCCCTGATCCCCAGCGCCGCCACTCAATTCAGCGTCCAGTATAGTTACGTGGTGGGCAGCAGCGTTGTCTCCGGATCATTATCCATGGCTCCCCTAGTCAAGCAGCCCCCGCAACTAGTGATTTGGACCAATAATGGAACATTGGGCGATGGGGATAATCATATAGTGATCAATATATATAATCCAAGCAATCTCCATATTAGGAACGTCGCCCTCTCAATTAATCAATACGTTGGATTAACGATAATGGGGCCCACCACATATGAGGTCGGCTCAATAGGGCCAAATCAAGTGATTAATGTCAGCATACCGGTGCTTGTGCCGGTCNCAAGCCAGTCGGCAAGCATTAGTTACTCGCTAACATATGAAACGAGCGCTGGACCTGGATCCATACAGGGCAACCTAGCGTTCAGCGTTGTTTCCCCATCCCAAGTAGTGATTTCAAGCATTATAATATCGCCGAATCCTCCCGGCGCAGGATCGCCGTTGACCTTGTCATTGACATTTATAAACACGGGATTCAATGCGATATATAACGTCAATGCATCGGTCTCCTCCGACATGACCCCAATAAGCCAGCAATCCACGTTCTACGGCGAATTATCGCCCCAGACGCCAACCGCTGGCGCATTCACGTTCCAAGCCAATAAGCCCGGGCGATATTTCATTAACCTAACCATAACGTACATGGATGGCTATGGGAAGCAACATGAAGTGAGTAAGTATATTACGGTTTACGTAACTAATTACACCGCGATCATTGGCAGCAGCCCAACCAAGTCACGCGGATTCGGTTTTGGAGGCGGTTTTGGTGCAGGAGGCGGTTTTGGTGCAGCGGCAATTGGGATCGCCATATTAATAATAGCCGTGATGGTTCTCCTCATAATGGTTAACCGCAGGGCGGTGAAGAGAAAGTGAGGGGCGGGGACTATATTAGCCTAGCATGGTTATCGCTTAAGGCAAGTAAGGGGAGAAGCATAGGTGCCATAATAGGCATCGTGATAGCGGTTGGCGCACTGGGCGCCGCCCTCGGCATAGGGTTCGGTTTTCAACATACATTCGAGACAAGCTTTGCCAGATTATTTGGGGCAACCGAGGNTTACTTAACCGGCACCACGCTCACCATGGCTGACCTAAGCACCGTGGAGCACTTGCCTTATGTGGCCAATGTAATTCCATTGGCTGCAACGACGGGTGCTGTGAACATTGGGGGCCAAAGGGTGCGAGTAACCATCGTGGGGACGACGCAGTACACCATACCGGCCTTGATAGGGGCCACATCGCTGAGCAGCGCAATAGAGTATGGAGCGCCAACCCTAGTGGCTGGATCGGCCATAATAGGCAATGGTATAGCGATTGAAAATGGGGCGCAAGTGGTGAGTCCAGGGCAATTATTAACCATTAGCGCCGGGGGAAAGACTATTCCAGTAATAGTGACGGGCATATTGGTGCCGTCCGCAAGCATAGGGGCCATTAATCCCGATACATCCATATTCATGGATCAAAACTCGTTCTTCCAATACTTTGATCCAGCGCAGACATATAATGCGTTCATAGTGTACGCATTGTCGCCTAAGTATGTTCAAGCAGTGGTGGATGAGCTTCAGGCAGTTTACCCCACCGCAACGATAATTAATCCATCATCGATAACATCATCGTTTAATCAATTCACGGGCGAATTAGAGCTATTCTTGGGAGCCGTGGCCAGCATAGGCTTCCTCATAACGGGTTTATGGATATTCGACTCAATGACGATTAGCGTGATGCAGAGGACTAGGGAGTTCGGCGTAATGAAGGCGCTGGGTTTCGGAAATAAGGAGATATTCCTCATGCTGATGGTGGAGATAACCATGCTTAGCTTAATGGGTGCGGCAGGAGGATTACTGGTCCTGCTGGGATTAATGAGGGTGGTTTCATTATCGATACCGGGTGGAGCATTCAGTATAACGCCGGTATTATCGCCTTTAGTGATAACGATAATAGTGCTTCTGCCGGTTGCGATAAATATATTGGCGGCATTCCTCCCGGCATATAGGGCGGCTAGAATACCGCCGGCTCAAACGCTTAGGTATGAGTGAGGAGCTCAGCCATTAATTTAACTCCATTCACTAGTCTCTCCGGGGTCTCCTTGGCGAAGTTTATCCTCACATGATTCTTCCCAGCATCGCCGAAGGCGGAGCCTGGAACAACGCCAACATGCTTCTCCTTAAGTAATCTCTGGGCGAAGGACTCGTCGTTGAGGCCAAGCCTCTTTAGGTAAGCATCTAGGTTGGGGAAAATGAAGAGGCCGGCCTTCGGCTTCATTACGGAGGCATCAGGCAAGAAGCTTCTCAGGGCTTCATAGACGCTGTTTAGCCGCTCCCTATATATCGGCAGCACCTCCCTTATGTACTGATCCTTATATTTTCTTAAGTAGAGGGCGGCAAGGTACTGGGCCGGCGTTGGTGGATTGATGTTTATGTATTGCTTCACCTTAGCGAAGGTGGATGCGAATTCCTTGGGCGCCAACACGTAGCCCAGCCTCCAGCCAGGCATTGCCGGATCCTTGGAGAACGTATCCATTGCTATGACGTGCTCCATATCGTACTTGAGGGCATATGTGTGTTGGCCATCGTAATATAGATGCTTATATGCCTCATCATATATGAGCAACGTGTCATAATCGATCGCTAAGTCAACGGCAGTCCTTATCACCTCCTCCCGCAGAACGGCGCCTGTTGGGTTATCGGGGCTCACCAATATTATGGCTCGAGTCTCATGATTAACTGCGCGCTTTAAGTCCTCTGGGCTGGGGTTGAACTCATTTTCTATAGTTACCTTCACTTCATTAACTCGCGCACCGAAGAACTCATAAGTGGGTTTATAGAGTAGGTAGGTTGGGTTAATCATTACTACATTAGTGCCTGGCTCCACTAGAGTCATGGCTAGCCCTATTA
>LOBW01000031.1 GCA_001516585.1 Thermocladium sp. ECH_B | reverse complement strand
GGGAACCTTTCTAATACTAACTACTTTCTTTGCCATAGAAAAGCAATGCCATTCACTCTTTAAAAGATTATGCCACTTAATGTGAGCTACCCCGCCCTTAAGGGCGAGGCTTCCCCGCCCCGCCTTGCCCATCGTTATGGGTAGTGGGCGGAGCTCCACGGGCACCACGGGCAGCTCCCACCCTGCATGTTTCAAATGATTGAGCGTGGAATTGTGAGTATAAAACCTAAAACCACCCCACACAAACATTGAACTATCATTAATTAAAACCTCGCCTAGAAGAGACCCCATTCTTATGGATGGAGCAGTTCATGGCGTTTTCAACTATCTTGATTTTCCGTATAGCTAACTTCCTCCCCACCCTTAAAGGGCGAGGTTTAGCATTCTCTTTATCACTATTTGAAGAACTTGAGATGGAATCAGCGGCCTCCATGGGCCTTTTTCTCTTCACCTAATACGAGTAACTCTGACTCATCACAATCAAGGAGATTAGTTTCATGTTTTAAAGGATGCGCAGAAGTAAACGTGTTTACCCGTGGCGTACTTATCCTTGCTTTTACTTCCGCCACGGCATTCCTCTTAAGGGATCATACATGATCATCCTTAAATCATTGAGCTGGTCGAGGAAAACACAGCTATACTCCATCCACCTTCCTAATCAAGTTAAGTGGGGTTTAATGGGATCCCCCTCTAAAAGGACTTGCCTCTCTCTCATGGATAATGTATATCCGGCGAGAAAGATGAATTTAATCCGGGCGATTATGCATTAACCGTAGCGTTTCACCGATGGAATCGCGCCAATCACAACTAATGCAGCGCTAATTATCATTACAATTGAGCTAGCGAATGCGGCGGCACTAATTGATCCACGCATCAGCATTAGAACCATGAGGGTGGATAGTGGCCCGATTGCAGCGTTTATATTCCAACCAAATGACACGCCACTCCATCTCGCCTCAACTGGGAACAGCGACGTGAAGTAAAGCGTCTGGGGAGCCGCGGCTAAGCCGAATAAGATGCCTATTATTAGGGTCATGAATGGAGCCATTGAATTAAAACTGAACGATAAATTAACCCCAAGTGGCGATATAGCCATTAATGCTATCGAGGATAAGATGAATAATGAGCGGGGACTAATCTTGTTAAGAATGAATCCACTCAACACCTCCCCCACCACTGCTCCAAGACCCCCATACATGCTTAGGGTCAAGGCAAAATCAAGCGCNCTTGATGGAGATACCCCAGCGTGAGGCGCTATTAGTTTTGGTATGGCGTAACTCCAGAACCCGGTGCCGCCGTAGTAATACATGGTTAATCCCAGATTTATCAAAATAACTATAAGTAAAGCCCTCCAATGCCTCCTCATCACTGAGGCAAGAGGAAGCTTAGGTAATTTACCAACCCGCTTGGCCTCAAGCCATTCTGGCGACTCAACGCCGCTTAGTCGTATTATCAATGCAATTAATGCAGGCACCGCGCCAAATATGTAAATTACTCTCCAACCCCATGCCTCGAACGCAGAGGATGGCAAGATCCCCTTAATAGCTAATACCATGAATGACGAGAGGAAGACAGCCCATGAAAGTCCACTATACATTATTCCATTTAGAATAGGCTTTAGCCGGGCTGGAGCCATTTCCATAGCCCACGTTGCGCCGCCCCCGGCTTCTCCTCCTAGGGAGAGACCTTGCAGTAGCCTCATGGCATAGAATGCCAGGGGCGCAGCTAGGCCTATGGATGAGTAGGGAGGCAGGAGACCTATCACTATTGCGGCTAGGCCTATTAATCCAGCATCCAATATCGTGGTGTATCGCCTCCCCCTCTTATCGCCGAGGTGCCCAAATAATACTGCACCAATGGGTCTCACTAAGTAGGATAATGCGAATGCAAACCAAACCTCTAATAATCCAAGCACGGGGGAGCTTGAGAAGAAGAGTGGCTGAATTATATATGCCAAGGAGGAGTAAATTATTATGTCATAGTATTCGAGTCCCCATATTAACATTGTCGAAATTACTGGAACCAAATACTGCTTAGTAGTTAACCTAACTCCCATCAGTATCTAGAAGTAGATCAATGTATTTTTATATTTTTGCGCCGGAGAAAGCCGCTAATAGCCGCCGCTGTCCAGTGCCTTCCTGATCTCATCTATTGATGATGAGTCATCTATTGTGGAGACATCGCCATAATTCTCGCCCCTCACAAGGGCCCTAACAACCCTACGAAGCACTTTGCCGCTTCGATTCTTCGGTATCTTGGGTACGAAAAACACCCTATCCACGACAACTATGGGACCCAATGCCTTCCTCACGGACTCCTTTAGTTCCTTAGCCAATNCAGGGGATGCGGTGAAGCCTGGCCTCAACACTATGAATGCCACCGCTACTTCACCTCGCAATTGATCGGGCTTCCCCACTACCGCGGCCTCGCCAACGGCTGGATGCATAAGGAACGCATTCTCTATCTCAGCGGTTCCAAGCCTATGCCCAGCTATCTTAAGAGTATCATCAGCCCTACCAAGTAACCAGAAGTATCCATCCTCATCTATCANCGCCGCATCTCCGGTGTAGTAATAGCCGGGGAATCTCTCATAGTATGTTGCCTTAACTAGAGCTGGGTCGCCAATCCAATCAGGTTTACCGAAGTTATCGGCATCGCCCCACATGGTGAGGAATATCGTTGGCGCCTTAAATGGTACTTTATATACCAAGTAACCCTTTTCTCCCCTAATTGGCTTGCCATCCTCATCCACTACATCCGCCTCAATTGCTGGGAGGGGAACCGTTGCGGAGCCCGGCTTTAATGGTATCTTATCTATACCGTATGGTGGGAAAATGGGAACTATGGTCTCCGTCTGTCCATAAGTATCTATTATTGGTAACCGACCCTTACCCACCACTTCATAGAACCACTTCCACGCCTCGGCATTTAATGGTTCGCCCACGCTTCCCAGGATTCTAAGAGTGGATAAATCATGCTTCTTAACCCAATGATCGCCTTGCGACATGAACATCCTAACGGCGGTTGGAGACGTATAGAGAACCGTAACCCCGTATCGATCCACTATTGACCAATACCTATCCGGCGCCGGAGTATCTGGAGCGCCCTCGTAGAATACGGCCGTTAATCCAAACATGGGCGGCGTATATATGGTGAAGAAGTGGCCCCCTGCCCAACCGAAGTCCCCGGTGAAGAACCATACATCCTTCTTAACATTTTGCTCATTTAGATCGAATGCCCAATACATATTGGCCCAGAGCCATACATAATGAGTGGATGTATGGACTATGCCCTTAGGTTTACCCACCGTGCCAGACGTATATACTATATACACAGGCTCATTGGCCTCTAACCAGGTTGGTTCCACATAAGTATTGCTTGGAGTGGATGCCATTAATTCATCAAATGCCAAGTCGCGTCCCTGCTTCAGGTCGATTTTTCGCCCAGATCTATTCACCACTATCATTTTCTCAAGAGTGGAAACCTTCTCGAATGCCTTCTCAGCGGTGGACTTAAGATCAACGAATTTACTCCGCCTATATCCTCCATCGGCCGTTATCAATATGCGTGATTTAGAATCAGCTAACCTATTGGCAAGCGCCTCTGCGCCGAAGCCGCTGAAAACTATTACATGTATTGCGCCTATCCTAATAGCTGAGAACGCGGCTATCAGTGCCTCTGGAACCATGGGCATATATATACCAATTCTATCTCCTTTCCTTATTCCCAGATCAAGCAAGGCCTTGGAGAACCTATTTATGCTTCGCCACATCTCATCATATGTGAATCGCCTGATCTCTAGTGGATTGCCCTTATCATCGGTGGGCTCTCCCTCCCATATATACGCCAACTTGTTTCTAGTCCAGCTATTCTCATGGATGTCAAACCAATACGTGTAATTAGTTAATCCACCTACGAAGAATTTATGAATTGGATCCCTGTATTCAACATATTTGTTCCATGGTCGCCTCCAGTACAATGCTTTCTTAGCAATCTCGCCGTAATATGCTTCCGGATCATCCATGGCTTTCTGGTATTCGGCGAAATAGGCGCCGCCCAGGTTTGGCAGGATCCCTTTGGTTGGATCAAATCTAATATTTAGATTATTTTTACTCATAATAATAAATTTATTGCTTAATTTTTAAGTATTATTTTTCAGTAAATATAATATATTCTAACATTATAGAATATTAATGATTATATTAAGAATAAAAATATATGATCAATCATTAATTAACCGATGCGCTGCACTATATAATGGCACATCCAAACCTAGAAAACACATGTAGAAAACAGTGAAAAGATAAGAACTAAAACTCCAATTGTTTGGGGATTAATACTTTTCCATTATTTTAAGAAGAATGGACTGCCTCGAACAATAATTCTTCCTGAACCGCGTGGATGAACCAATTACTTTATCGCTTCCCAAATAACCGATCGAGACGCTGGTCCTGGACAACGCAGCTATCGTGATTACTTGATGCCCCACAGGCGAAGCCTTTTTCGCTGCATCATTTATGTGAAGCGTGCATTGGCTCAATGCTATTGCCTCCATATTGGGATCCCTCGCAATTCCAGTTCCATTTAGGTGGGACCTGAGGGCAAAGTACAGGTAATAAAGCATATCCAGATCCCCTGGCGCGGCTGATGCGTTTAGAACAATGAATACATCGGCCTTTATTGACTCCATTATTCTCTTTAAATCATTTTCAGTCGCATTCCTTTCCAGAACAATCGTAACCACCTCGTAACTTAATGCCCCTAGATCGGTCGTGATCATCATTACTCAACCACCATGTATATATGATAGAAATAGAACCACATCGTTATCCTTGAGCGGCGTCGCTAAATCCTTAAGTAGCCGTATGTCTATATCATTTATCGCTATATATATGTCGGGCATCAATTCCTTTCCATCCATTAATCTAGAAAAAAGCTTCGGATTACTGGAGCCTAACTTAGTTATTAAGTCCCTAATTGTTGAGCCGCAGGGCACCTCCATGCTAATTTCATTATCTCCAGCAAATATCTTAAGTACTCCAGCAAATCTCAGCCTTATTCTGGCTGTGCACTCCATGTTTTTGGTGTCAGGCAAAATGATTTATAAATCAGTCACTATTAGTTAGTCAACTGTGGTAAAACGATGCATTAACTTCGCTTTGGATGGATTGGGCTACTCATTGCAGATGTGTAGGAATGGGAATGGAAAAATAGTTAGCGCTAAGTTGGCTAGGGAAGTATCCCAACAACGACTTGAGCTGCCGAGCGAAAGTGAGCTGCTAAGCATGATAGAGGTGCCAGCCAATATGTTGGGGTTACTCATGATATCATTACTGGCCATTCCACGCGGCAAAGTTGCCTCATACGCATCCATGGGTAGGCTACTCGGCATAAGTCCGAGACTCGTTGGGTTACTTCTCTCAAAGAATCCATTACCCATAATTGTGCCGTGTCATAGAGTTATTCAGTCAGATGGAAATATAGGGGGCTACTCGGTTCATGACCCCCTCATAAATAATGCAATCGATATAAAGAAGAAATTGCTGAAAATGGAGGGAATCCCGATAATCAATGATAAAGTGCCGAAGAAGTACTTCATAAATTACGATGATCACGAAAAGAGATTCTATGAATTATATAACCTCTATATAAAGCAAATAAAGGAAAGGGAGTAAAAATTACTCAGCCTTATGTTCCTCTATGAAATCCGATAGCTCTATCTTTGGATAAATGCCCAAACTAATCAATTCCTGCAACATCAATTTAAAGGCATAGGGAACCACCACCTTCGAAACATTGCTCTTGTTGCCATGTATTGGACAGACAGGGCGACCCTTATGGTAATCATACCAAGCAATCATACCACAATCCTCACACACATACATTGTATATTTATCGCTTGACTCCACTAGTCTCTCATGAAGTAGCGCAGAGGCGCCATGAGCTATCAATACGTCTCTCTCCATCTCTCCAAGCCTTAATCCGCCCTCCCTGGAACGGCCCTCCGTTGGTTGCCTAGTTAGTATCTGAACTGGCCCAGTGGATCTAGTGTGTATCTTATCGGCAACCATGTGATGCAGCTTATGGTAGTAAATAACGCCTACAAATATGTCGGCAACTAGCTTCTCTCCAGTTAATCCATTATACATTACCTCCTTTCCAGACCACCTGAACCCAAGCTTCTCAAGCATGTTCCTAAGGGTATTCTCATCGACCCCCTCGAATGGCGTGGCATCCACTAATTGCCCCGTCATGGATGATACCTTACCGGCTATTGCCTCCAATAACTGCGCAATAGTCATTCTACTCGGCATGCCATGCGGATTAATTATTATGTCTGGAACTATGCCGTTCTCTGTGAATGGCATATCCTCCATGGGGAGAACCATGCCGACGACTCCCTTTTGACCATGCCTGCTAGCGAATTTATCACCAAGCTCCGGTTTACGTACCTCCCTTACCTTTACCTTTATCAATTTATACCCCTCGCTATTCTCCGTTATCAGTATCCTATCAACAATGCCCCTCTCTCCTCGCCTGACCGTTATTGAGGAATCCCTCCTCTCCTTCTTAAGAGCCTCCTCCGCGAATGCACCATAAAACCTCGGCGGACTCGTCTTTCCTATTAGCACCTCATTGCTGGATACCAGGACCTCAGGTATTATTATGCCATCCTCATCTAGGTGGGAATACACATCTGCGCCCTTAAAACCCCTCACGCTTGAAGTTGGTATCTCTATCTTATCCGTCTCGCCGCCGGAGTAACGAATCTCCTCGGTCTCATAAGTTCTATAGAAGATGCTTCTAAACATGCCTCTCTCAATTGATGCCTTATTAATTATGACCGCATCCTCCATATTATAGCCAGTATATGATATTAGGGCAACAACTGCATTTTGGCCAGATGGTCTCTTGCTATAACCAACCAATTCAGCTCCTCTGGTAGTCACAAGCGGTCTCTCGGGATAAATGAGGAGGTGCCCCCTTGAATCCATTCTATATCTATAATTAGACGCCGGCATTCCAAGTGATTGCTTCGCCATGGCTGCCTCATATATGTTCCTGGGGGACTGGTTATGCTCAGAGAATGGTATTATTGAGGCAATTGCGCCAAGCATAATTGATGGATATATCTCCATATGGGTGAACTTGCTTAAATCGCTTGTTGAATTAATTGTTACCAATGCATTTTCCTCCTCATCTGCATCCAAGTACTCTATTATGCCATTCTTCTCGAGATCGCTCCACGTCCATATGCCCTTCCTTATATTCTCTATATGCTCCGGACGCAATTTAAGCCTACCATTCTCTATAACCAGAAGAGGACGACGAAGCCTGCCAGAGTCACAGTTGACCCGAACCTCTCGTAATTCATCTATATAAGCTACGTTTATTTCCTTGCTTATCTCATTTCTTCTCCTCATTTCCCTTAACCTAGTCACGAGCTGCTTTGGATCCTCATGAATGCCTATCAACCTACCATTTAGAAGAACCTCACTGCCCTTTATGCCGTTTCTTCTAGCAGTCATTATATCGATAACGCCCATTTCATAAAGCATATCCTCAACCTCCTTCTCATCAACGCCAACGGTCACCGAAGCAAGGAGAGCCATGTTCTTCACAAGTCCACAATTAGCGCCTTCAGGGGTCTCAACTGCACATAATCTACCCCATTGCGTTGGATGTAGATCCCTAGCCTCAAAGTGAGGCTGGCCCCGGCCCAGAGATGATAATACCCTGCGTAGATGACTGATCGTAGATAAGTAATTAGTTCTATCCAACATTTGAGTCACTCCGGTCCTGTTGCCAACCCAATTACCAGTGGATAATGCATGTCGTATTCTCTCTGTCATTATGTCAGCCCTAACTATGGTGGCTAGGTTAGGCACTTTGCCCCTGGCATAATACTTCTCGAGTTGACTTCTCAGGTCCTGCATGAATTGATTAAAAACAGTCTTAAATAATTGGGACATTAAGTCACCAACAAGCCTTATCCTCTTATTAGCCATGTGATCCTTATCATCCGGCTTCCTCCGACCCANGTAAAGCTCAACTACACCTTTTATCGCTTGCCCCAGTAACAGGGCCTTCTTCATCCTTATCTCAGGATCAGGCGATGTACCTAAGTGGGGCAGGAAGTACTTGTCCAGTGTGGATAATGCGCGTTCAATCCTTATTTCCCTTAATTGGCCTATAGCTATTTTACCACCAATGTAGTCCCGCGCATCATCTATGGTAGCAGCCACTTGGCTGGATTTCTCCAGTGACGCCATTAACTCGTTCTGGATGTCCGGATCATCGCTTATCGCCATTACTATGTCTTGATCCGTTTCAATGCCTAGCGCCTTCATCACTATTGGGAACGGCAACTTTATTGAGAGACCCACTGATTGAACGTAAATCACGCCATCCCTGTGCAGCTCGACAGTGGCCTTGGTTCTATAGCCGGGACCTATGGAGACTATCGTAGCCATATATACCTTGGTTCCACCGCGTTGATCTATCTCATATATTGGCTTATTCAACGATAAATCCTCCTGCGCAACTACTACCCTCTCGCTTCCATTTATTATGAAGTAGCCGCCAGGATCATCTGGATCCTCGAGCTTCCTAGTTATATCGCTGGGCTTTAGTCCAGTTAAGTTGCAATACTTGGACTTAACCATTATAGGCATGTCGCCTATGTATACCCTCTCACTTGGATACTCCTCGCCGTTCACCACGAGCATCATCCGCATATACATGGGGGCGGCATACGTCGCATTCCTCATCCTAGCCTCCATGGGATAAATTATGCTTTCGATTCCATCGGATTCCTTTACCCTGGGCCTGCCTATCTCCACCTTATCCACTATCAATGAGATTCCCTTTATGTTCATTTCAGCGCTGCCCATTTCCTTAACCATTCTCTGTAACTTATTGTCTAGGAAATCATTAAACGAATCTATTTGATGCCGCACCAATCCATTCTCCCGTATATAGGACTCAACAATGGTCCATCTATCGTTAATTGATGGAAATGATTGAGAATCATCAGTCCTCATTAAATAAGGAAGTATTAGGTTGCCCTTCTTCATTACTATCAACCCGACACCACTATCCTATAAAAAACCATTTCTCCCGCGGTGGGCGATTTCCTGTATATTCTAACCACATTACCAGGCTTTGCACCGAGCGCCCTTATTAATGGGTCTTGCGACCTTATCCACGGTAATTGCCAAGGCGCCACATTAAGTCCCTTCAATAGCGCTTTAGCCTCCTCCATTGGAACTAGTTCAGCTTTAGGCACTAATTCATGCTCCAAGGCCTTCTGGGAAACCAATTCCTCCTTCTTTTTTCTTGAACGATGAGATGACATTATGTTTACATTGATAACTAGTCTATTAATAAATCTTTTCAAACGTGATCCATATTTCAATTAATTGTTAGTTCCCATCATACGGCAGATATTAATATTTAACTGAAGCGATGAGGCCATGATACGGCCAAGCGCGAAGGTGGTCTCATTCACGAGCGGCTCAAAGGGCGGCGTCGGCAAGAGCACAATAGTTGCCAATATGGCGGCAATATTGGATGCCTCAGTCACAGTAATAGATCTGGGCTTTGACGGTAACAACACTGTGAGCAAGCTTCATGGGATAGATAATGATGGCGGCATATTAGACTATTTAGCAACTGGCGCTAATTATAAGGCGCATGAATCGAAGGAGCATAAGAACGTATCAATAATACCGCCGGGCGACTTATCCCAGAAGTATTTCCTGTTCTTCGGAGTCAATAGGCACATAGTGGCGGCTCGATTCGAGAAATTAGTCATAGATTTATCGAGGAATGGAGTCAAATTAATATTGATTGATTTTCCAGCGAATATGGAGAAGACAATTCACCATACTTTGATTGCCTTCTCGGATATAGTTAACTTGGTAATGGAGCCAAGCGAGTCATCCATTGATTCGTTAACTAAGCTCTATAAGGAAATCATGGGATTCTATGATGGCTACGGCATAGTGAATACCATTGTTAACATGATAGCGATCGATAATGATCCGCTAGTGGACTATGCGAGGAAATACATGAATAATGGCGAAACCATGAAGATACCTTTCGATCATTATGCACGTCATTATACTAATAATGGATCGCTTGCCGTGCACTATAAGTCAGGCTCATTTAGGCCAGCAATAACTGGCGTTACTAAGCAAATAGCAAAGCAGGTGGAGCAATTAATGGGTGTTAAATTGTGATACCGAATAGACAGGAGAGACTAAGCAGGCTGAGCGATGTGTTGGGGGATGAGGTTAAGGAGAATCCAAAGGAGAGGAACTCGGATAGTAGAGTTAGGAGAGCAATGAGGTTAACTCGGGACCTCATAGAGTTGCTGGGAGATGATGAATTAACGAAGAAAATACTATCAAAGATAACCATAGATGATGTAGTGAATGAGGTGAAGCAAGTGGATCCGGAGCTAGCTAATTTTCTACAGGTTTGGCTCTCCATGAGGTGCACGCAATGAGGGAGAGAAAGTTAGATGAATTAAATCAGAAAATGGCGCATGATCTACGAAATATAGGGTACGCCAAAATGGCCAAGATCAAGACTGTAAGCGTGGGTAGAGGTGATTACGCCAAGGACATAGCCAAGAAATGCGGAAAATTATTCCAACAATGCCTTACGATGCTTAATCAAGTACTGAACGGCTACGATGCTGGAGATGTTTCCAGCCTAGTCGATAAGGGTAATCCAGCTATAATTATTGCATTGCTCTGGAGACGCGATGAGGATGGAATAATGAATTACTTGAAGCAAGGCAAGTACGACGCGGATTGGGTCAGGGAGTCTTATAAAAATCTTGGAGCTAGCGATGATCTAATAGAACATGAATTAAGCGCTGAGAAGCATGGACATAAACTCATCGTCATTAAATTGCCCCGTAGAAAACCGGCCAAGAATGATTTGGACAAAGATAAATATATTAAATTAACGACAATAGATGACTTGCCGGATGAATTATTCAAGTAATGCATCATGAATGGGAAGCTCCGGTTAATCATCCTGTCCCTCGCCGCAATACATGTTGCCGCATTATTTAATGGATGGATAATTCTATTTATAGCGCCGCTGCTGATGATTACTTGGGAATATTCTATTCCACTTCTATTGAATACGATAACGCATAAGGCAATGCCGTTGATCTCCATCAAAAACGACTATGTATATGATGTTGGAGGCGGCATTATTCATGTATTCTATAATGTTGAACCATTATTTAATTCCGAGCGTTTAAGTGGAAGCAAGTACTCGATCCTAGTCACTGAACTCATTCAAAGGCTTGCATTGGATGAGGAAACCATGATATCATTCATGGTAATAAATGGAAATGTACTGATCAGACTTAGTCGGAGCATTAATGCGGATGACATGAATTATACAAGGACTAAGTTATTAATGATGGAGAGAGTAATCAGCGAGTACTTCATAATAAGGCATAGGCTAAGCAATCAGGAATTAACTGAACTATATGAGGCAAGAGCCATAAAGATGAGGACTAAACACCTATTACTGATTACAGCGCCCATGGTCTACTTAATAATATATGGATCACCTGGTCTACTCATTAGCACGTCGATATTGGGTTACTTGTTTTATGGCTTTATCAGAGGCAAATGGGTTTTCTCAGGCCTACCTTTTAATTATGTATCGAATGGCAATGATGAGCTTTTTAAGGATACGGATGATGAAGCGAGAAGATCATTATCGATGGCGCAACAAGGTATAGGCAATTATTGCGTGATTATTCGAAGCAATCAGGAATTAAGCGGAAAAGCGAGGAAAATGTACCATAAGGCAAATGAGGGAAGCGTAGTCAAGGAAATGGGGAAGTACTACTTTGATGCCATCAAGTGGAGAAATGTAATAGACAGATTAAATTCGGGGGAGNCCCCCATTAAGTTCATAGTGCTTTCAGTGGATAAGTTAAACGATGGCTTCACTAACATCCTGCCTCCGCCCTATGTATTTAATAGGCCAGATGCATTCATGCATGATGGATTGACGAGGGATTTAATGATTTATTTACCATTCAAGGCATCGGAAGAGAGGGGAAGTAACTCCATTAGGATAGGCAGGGATAGGCAGGGAAATCAGATTAACATGGATGCCGGACTTCTTCCAAGCATGCATGGAATCATAATTGGACCAACTGGAATGGGCAAGACATGGACCATGAAGACCCTCTTGATCAGGATGATGAGTAAAGGCATAATGCCTATTATAATCGATCCACATGGTGAGTACTCTGGATTAAAGGGGGTGAACACGATAGATATAACTAAGCAAATCATAAATATTTTTGATTTAGGCAGTGTAACCCAAAGCGAGAGGATAAGCAGAATCGCCGAGTCCATTTCAACATCTTTTAGAGTGGATGAAGTTGAGCATATCATGGAGGACCTTGAGCTGGCATATGCTGGAGGCGATATTAAAGACACGGCCACCGGCATACGGAGACTGATCAATGCGTCAAACAGCACATTATTAACTAGCATATACGAGAGAATAGGGGAGTCCATCAATAATGCCAAGCATATCAACATAGAGGATGCATGCGATAAACCCACCGTCCTAACCTTTAAGGGAGTCATAACTAGTCCAGATGTAACTAGGTTCCTCATGATGCAGTTGATCNATCACATATATGGTTATATATTAAGAAGCGATCCCGCAGTTAAGCGCGTGCTGGTGATTGATGAGGCATATTATGTATTATCCAGTAGATTAATAGAATTATATATCAGGGGAACAAGGAAGTTCGGATTAGGCATATTCCTGGTGACACAGGAATTAGGCGANATATCGAGCGAGGCCATCCAGAACATTCCATTAAATATAATACTAGCGGGACCCGATCCTTACGTTGCAACAATATCCTCTAAGTACGAATTAAGCAGTGAAGATGTTAGATGGCTTACACAATCATTACCGCCACAAGCATTGGGCGGCAGAGCTAGGGCCATGTTAATAAGAGGGCCATTGAAGAATCATGTCCTGATAGAGCTGGAGAAACAAACCTAGGCTCGAATGGGAGTTAATGAGTGTACTGAAATGGGAAATCACGGTGCCTCTCCATTATTTTAAACATAAATTCAAAACTCCATGCTATAAAAGAATTAATATCTGCCCATCGTGAATGGAGAATGCTTTGGAGAACACTAATAGCCATTCTAATAATGGCTCTATCCATAGCTACGCTGGCCCACGCCAGCGGGAATTATACTAACTCAAGCGGAATTAATCCACAATCCATAGAGAATAACTTGATAATGCCATTCCTAAGCGATGCATTTAACATAATATCCATAATAGGAGGGCTGAGCATGTGGGTTCTAATATTGGCCGGCATCTATAAAATATTCGAATCAAAGCTAAGCATGACATCATGGGGTCGAATGAGCGGATTATATGAGGCAATAAATAACTTTAAATGGATATTCATAGGGATATCCACGTTCTATGTCTTAATGTACGTCATGTTCTATATCGCCAATGGGCTTGGAGCCAACATTAATCCAGGAGCCGAGACCCTGCTAATGATGAAGAAGCTGCTGATCTCACCATTCATAGAGATAGCCAACCATGCAACTTGAGGAACTCGCCATAGGCATAGAGACAAGCATGGTGATAATAATTGGGCTCTGGCGTAAGCAATTAAATAAAAGGGGAATCCTACTCATAGCAGCTTCATACATATTCTTCGCCGTAATGCCCCTCACAATTAACTTAATTAATCCCTCGACGCCGCAAAATCCGATTCTCGAGTTCACATATATGCGTGATGCTTGGCTAACCATATATAGATCCTCCACATCAATGGGATTAGCGCTCGCCGTGGCATTAACTGCCCGCAACATAATAGCCACGGTAATATTGGCTGGAGCCAATGTGCCGATCCAACAGTATTATTATGGCCTCGAGGCGGTGGGGCAATTCCTTGACCCATTATCATTCATAGTATACACAGCCATTCATCTAAGCCAAGTAATGCTAGCCGTATTCAATACAACCATTGAGATAGCATACATAGCGATCAATGTATCCCCCTTCCTCATCGCGATCGCCCTCCCCCTAATGCTGATCGGCAAGACGAGAACAATAGGCGCTACGCTATTGGTCATTGCATTGACCGCCGAACTCTCAACAAACATAGCGGCTGCATCGATTCAGGGATTGAGGCCCCCATCATTTAATTTGAGCTTTGCTATACCGTCCCAGGAACCGATGGATCTGCTATACACAGCTGGAGGCAAGTATTGGCTTCTCACCGGTTACATAGGGCGACATGAACTCATCCTATACACGCCGACCTCCATTTCGCCCGTGCCCAGCGGCGAAATAACGATTGATGCATCATACTACTTATGGCTAAAGGTACATACCAACATAGTGATTAAATCGCTTAATGGCATTCGGGAAGTCATATTGCAAGAGCCTCCCTTTAATCCGGTGATTAATGGGGACCAAGTAGTTGGCGCTTGGGAACTACTGAACTCCACGCAACCAACATACGTGGATAAGTATGGAGTCGGTTACGTTACGCTAAGTTGGGTTGAATCGCTTAAACCCAATGAAACTCAGCGCTGGATTCTTTGGACTTATGGATCCAACATAACAATAAATGGCTGTAATCACATATTGAATGATAGTGATGTCTACGAGGAAGCAAGAGTGAAACCCCTCCTCAATAAATTATCTAGTTTCTATGAGAATATAGCCAATCAACTCAATATTAATAACTCGGTGATAATGCCCCCGCCGAATCCGCCCAGCGATTTGACTCAACGCATTGCCATCATTACTTGCACTAATAAGGAGAACCAGACGATCCTAATGCCGGTGAGCATAACTATTATGGGTTCTCGGCTATATGGGTGGGGACCAGGAGGCATAGGGAATAACCACGTTAATATAGCTTACACTACTGAGTTGAGTGATTATTATGAAGTGGCTAGCACCGCTAATCTACGCTGGTTAGAGAATCAATTAAGGTCAATGCCAAACATCTTTGGTTTATTCGTGGTTAAGGTAATGGTGTACTCCACTACTTTATTTGGCGCGATTAATGCGCTGGCCTTCGTCTTAGGAATGCCCACGGCAATCGACACGGCGATATACTCGCTAGTTAATGGCTTATTCTATGAATTATCCATAATATTCTTGTTTAAGCCATCCTATGGCTCAACGTCGATATCGAGAAAACTGATGAAGCGATTAACCGGTAAAAATATAGTTGCAGGAGAGCGACGATTGAGTACCTTAAGGGGCAGAGCTAGGCGAGGCGAGCTACATAGGTACTTATTGACCTCTACTAGAATGAGGCGGGCAATGGATGGAACCACATTGACGCTTATGCGGGATGGAGCCATGGGCAAGGCCTACGCCAGCAATCCAAGAAGCGAACGCGTCAGTGATATCACATCAAGATATGTCACGTGGTCCTTAATGTCGAGGAGCCCACGGGATCTCCGTATTAGGTTACTTAATGATACTTATTCATACATGTATGCAAGTAATTCGTCAATAGTTGTGTTAAGGAGTCGAGACTTGCTTGTCAGATTCATTAGGTACGCCATAGCTGCTAGAATAAACGAAATAAGTAAGTCAGAGATAGAGATTCTACATGCTGCTTCAAAAGCAGTGGCCGGGGATTTAAATAGCATTAGAAAACTAGGGGAATTGGGATTCATTAGGGATGGAGCAATTAATTGGAGGGGCATAGAAAGAGTTAGGAAGCAATTATCGCAGAAATATAATTGGCTTGGAACCCTTTATGGTGGGGGAACCATTAAGACGCCCAGGGATCCAATACTTCATAACTTAGTTAATGATTATATGATGATCTCAACAAAGAGAGAACCAACAGTTCTTCAAGCTGCTGTGAGGCTTAAAGTGACGCCATTGATTGCAGTAATGATGAATTTGGGACAGGGAAAAAGGGGCGCGCAGCATGAAGCTAATTTACAAAGGCTAATTAATGAGGGAAAAAGGCAATATATTGAGATGAGCCGGGAAGCGGCTCGCATTTCATTTACTAGGGCCAGAACCGGAGNAAAGGATCTAATTAAGGATGACAATTTCTCATTGCTCTACATAGAGCCCGCGAATAAGCTTCTACATGAATATCGCCAACATGTTATTGATGAATTGAAGAATTTGGGGCTAAGGGGAAACACTGTTCATGAGTTCATCATGGAATTAAGGAAAAGCGGTGCGCCTGACCCGGATAAGGCCGTGAATCTGATTTCAGAACTGAGGAGAATCGATTCCATGATTAAATCACTGGAGCCCGGGACCCATCGACGGCATAGGCAAGTNAGGCAATGAGCGAATTAAGTGGTCATGGATGAAATATTTAAATGATGCAAGTATGGGACCCTACCATGCCTCTAAAGATAGGAGACCAAGCTCCAAACTTCGAATTGCTTGACACGGATCTAAAGAAGGTGAATCTATACGATGTGCTGGGGAAAGGGCAGTACGTGGTGCTGCTCTTCTTCCCTGGAGCATTCACCAGCGTATGCACCAAGGAGCTCTGCACATTCAGGGACAGCATGTTTAAGCTGGAGAAGGCGAAGGCCAACGTGATAGCCGTATCCGTTGACACCCCATTCTCACTAAAGGCATTTAAGGAGCAGAATAGGCTAAACTTCACTCTTGCATCCGACTTCAATAAGACAGTAATAGCTGATTATGATGTCGTGCTGCCTAGCCTCCTTGGTCTTAGGTACCTGGCAAAGAGAGCCGTCTATATAATAGCGCCTGATCACACCATTAAGTACGTGTGGTACTCCGATGATCCTGGAAAAGAACCGCCATATGATGATGTCGTCAAGGCAGTGAATGAGTTGGCTCACTGAATCGGAAATAATCGCTGCATAACATCAATCATCTTTAATCCAGAGCCTGTCATTATATATACAGCCCCAGTGCTGGGCTTAACGGCGAAGACCACTGCGGACGTTGGCTCCACCACTAGTCCAAGCGACAGAGCCATCCTTAAGCCAGTTACCACATCATCATCGCCGGCTAGAACTATGTCCCCACCGCTTTCCTTAATGGCGGCAATTATCTGGTCGAGCCTAGGCGGTTCACTGACCATAATGCCCTCGGGCAGCGTGGCCCTATGGAAACAATTACGCCCAGTTAAGGCCGTGAATGCGGAGCAATACCCCTGGGCCTCCACTGCAATTAACCTAGGCATGTCCTTCATTAAGCCCTCCTCAATCATTTCCTTGAAGCCCTTATATAGACCGAGGAGGAGGGTGCCGTTACCCAATGGCAGTATCACTGACTCCACGGCTTCAAATTGATAACGCAACTCATAAGCTATTAATTTAGTGCCCTCCAGGAAGAATGGATTCCAGGAGTGGCCAACGTATACCCCATCCCTATCATTTAATGCCAACCTAGCTGCCTCTGATCTGCTTTGCGCCTCAACTACATCAGCGCCTAGGAGCCGCATTAAGCTCTTCTTAGATGGAGATGCAGTGGCCGGGACATATATCCTTGACTTAATGCCTGCTCCCCTACTATACGCAGCTAGCGATACTCCAGCATTACCGCTTGAGTCCTCTATCATTAACGCATCCATTATTGATGCGGCTATGCTCCATCCCCTATCCTTAAATGAGCCAGTTGGATTCAGAGCCTCCATCTTAATTATGTAATTTCCAGCATTAATGAGGGGCGTAAAGCCCTCTCCAAGATTTATGGGTTTCTCAACTGGAATCACCTTAAGTAGTTCCCTAGAGGTGGCGGCTTTCGGTTTTCTGGTCTCAAAGTCTAGATCAAGGGGATGACCACAATGAGGGCAGCGCCACATCCAAGTCATGGCTGGCGTGCTGAAGCCGCATTTACTGCATCTATACTTAATACCCCTCTTCACGTTTATTAAGTTAAGGGGCATATAAGCAAGTGGATTTGCTTATTTATAATTTAATTGGATACGCCTTATGCTTGCATCAATTTTATCCTATCGGGGGTTTAAGGGGATGGAGTAATTCACTACTTTAGGAAGTAGTTCTCATACTCCTTAACATACCTAACGCTCTCCTTGACGCCTAGGAATAATTTCCTAACGTACTCTATCTGACCTCCTCCCCGCCTTGAGGGCGAGGGTTCCCCGAGGTCTAGAGGGTTACGCCCCTTTCACGGGCGCTACTCTGTTGTGGTCCACGATGAAAGATAGGGGCCTCTTTATCGCTGAGATCGTTATGCCGGTAGCCTTCTTCAAGATATTTAAAGCACCATTCAAGTCACTGTGCAATTTATGCCCTTTAGGACAGTTGATTACGCCTCTAGGCCCCCTCTCAACCTCAACACCATGATAAGCACAGTACTTTGAGGTATTATACTCAATGACCTCAAACACACGAATGCCATACTCCTGGGCCTTCAACTCAATAATGCCCATCAACTCTCGGTAAGACCACAAATTCACGGTGAACTTATTGCCCTTATCCTGCGCGATATTGAGGGGGTACCCCAAATAGATCGTGGATACGCCTCGTTCGTGAAGCGTCTTAAGCAAGTGGGAAGCAAAGTTCCTATACAAGTGGAGAAGCCTCCTGCTCAATTTCTTGAAAAGCCTCCTCCCCTCCCTATTAAGCTCATAATACGCCTCATACTCCTCTAGGTTCTTCATCTTGCTTGATAAGGATTGTACCTCACCTATCCTATTTTGTAGATAGAAATAATCCTCCTTCGCCCTAACCCCCTTATAGAGCAACCACGTACCATCATCGATCACCACGCTCGCCAAGACGTTAATGCCCAGATCTATGGATGCTGCTTTATTACCCTTCGGTGATTTAACTTGAATGCTCTTTCTTTCGCCGCGAAGGATATGCTTGCTCCTCCTTCCCTTCCTAGTTACCTCGACCCCAACCTCCACTGGAATGGAGGCATACCAAGCATTCCTCGTCTCATCATAGTATATTTCTAGCCTGCCTTGCTTGCCGTACCACCTCAACCTACCCGTAAAACCGATTTCTAGGCCGAAGTCCTTGAGAATGATGTGGTTTCGCTCATCCACTACGTACCTATCCTGCCTAATGACTAGGAGTAGTTTCCTCTCTCCAGTCTCCCCATCCTTCCAATAACTTGGTGGCGAAACGCGGTTCATGTGGGGCGGTAGTTTGTTTTCCTTCCTCAACTTCAATAGGGAGAAGAATGAACCCCACGCCTCATTGTTCTTCTGCATGACTGCTTGCGCGTTAACCCCCAATTCTTCCTTATACTTCTCGTAGCATTTGCCCCAAGTCCCCTCGAAATCCACTTTTTCACCGCGGAAGAATTGCTGCCTCCTCTCATAATTAACCTCGTTAAACAACTTGGCCGAGGTGTCGGCTAGTCTTCTGAGTTTTCTTTCTTGGAACCCGTTTGGTAGGAGGCGAACCACATTAGTCCTCCTATTCTTTAATTCGATTTCTTTGATGTCCTCTCCCGGTATTGCGGGGGAAGTCGGCCCCCGCCTCCCATTCCCAAGAAATTGACCGGAAGAGGACATCCTAAAGAGGAATAGTAAGAGGTTTTTAAACCTTACCCCCGCCCTGAAGGGCGAGGCTTGTCGTTCGTTTTATCACTCAACTTCACTTCTGCAGGGAAACATTTCCCCTTAATCCCTTGTTAAGATAAGCTCAGGCAATTCATTGCGTAGTGGGTATCAAGTA
>LOBW01000030.1 GCA_001516585.1 Thermocladium sp. ECH_B | reverse complement strand
GGATCCATGGATGGGGGGCTCTCCGTGGTGAGGGATAGGGGTAATGGGTTGAAGGCTCAGCCCGTGGTCCACCGCTGGACGAATGGAGCGGGGTGAACCACACCAGCAATGAAGTGGTGAGGATGAAGGCGGTAAACCACGAACCAATGAACCGCCCAAAGGGAACCCCCACCCTTCAGGGCGGGGAGGAGGTCAGTTTCGAGAACTGCTTGGCTTAGTGCTGCTCTTTGCTCGGGTTGCTGCTTAACTTAACCCATAGGTCCATTGCGTAACCAGGCTGTAATGACCCTCTCACCAACCTGAAGGTCCTCTCACTGCTCTTCAGCCTCTCCGGGACTAGGAGTACCGCTCTCTCGCCGTACCGCCTGGCGAAGTTGTATATGAAGTCTTGGAGGAAGGTTACGTAGGCGACGTTCACCCCAGAGTCGACTAGTGCAGAAACCACGTTCTCGGCCACCACCGATGCCTCAATGGGGNTTGTTGATGAGAAGCTCTCATCCATTAGCACGAAGTCACCCCTCCTCAGGAAGTTGGCGAAGCCCCTAAACCTCTTAACCTCCTCCTCAAACTTCCCATAGGATAGTGCCCTANCCTCCCCCCTAAGGAAGTGCGTGTAGACTGCGCCGGGTGTCGGTATTGTGAATGATTCAGCGGGGACGAATAGGCCAGCCCTAGCTAACAGTAGGGCTTGGCCAATAGCCTTGAGAAATGTCGTCTTCCCACCCCTATTCGCACCCGTGATTAGTGTTGCGAATGAGTCGCTAGCATTGATACTCAGGGTGGAGGGTATTGGCTTACTGGATGTTGAGGTGGCTAGGGATAGGCAGTGCAGGTCCTTGAAGGCAAACACGCCTGGGTTAACCTCCGGGTATGTTTGAGGGAGGCCAATCCTCGCAAAGAAGTCGCTCATGTTTATGGCGCCAACGTAAAATGAGAGCTGCTTCATTAAATCCTCAAAGAACTTCATCATGCTGTTGAAGGACCTCAGCAGTACAGTGGCCGACCTATGAAGGACCCACTTCTTTATATCATAGATTATTTGCGGACCAGCCTCATCCCTCGGGTCCAACTTATAGGTGTACTCCCTACCAAGGCTTAGTATCCCTGATAAGAATGAGCCGCCCTCCCTGGGCACCAGCAGGACCGGGTCCTTGAGGTAGTTACTGCCCCCTANCTTCACCGAGAAGGTTACGTTCTCCCTGCTGGTGTCAAATATACTGGCTACACCCCTGGCTGAGGATATGAATTGATCATTTATGTTCGCCGTGAATGATGATATGAACCCCCTAAAGGCTGTTGATGAGAAGCTGGGTGATGACTTAAGTAGTGTTAGCATCTCCTCAAGCCCATCCAGCAGTATCCTTATCCCCCTTGAAGTCTCCTTTGCAACGGCAGGCGGATCATCGGGCCTCAGTAGGAATATGAATAACTCCTTCTTAACCCTCTCAATAGTATCCTTAGCTATCGAGTACATCTTAATGATGACATCCCTATTAGCCAACGCATCCCTAACAGCCTCCTGCCTATACCTCACCGCATCCTCTGAGGAATCCCTGAGCAGCAGCATGCTAGACCACGTCTCGGAGATAAGCTTATCCCCGTTTGAGGCGACTGCTATTATCTTATCTAACTCCAAGTCTACCCTTAAGTCATCTGCTATCGAAATCTTGGATGAATCCCCCATTCTCAGTAGGTCGAATTGAATCACTTAACCACCTTCCTTAAGTCGTCGTAGAGCAGCTGATGCTTTGCAGCAATCCTAACTGCCATGTACTCCTTTGGCGGAGGCCCTGGGATTATCCTGTAAGACGGCTTCTCGGGGTCCTCCGGGGAGGGCATGGCAACTAGGCTTATGGTGAACTCCAGTGACGCCACCTTGGGTATGAAGGTTATGAAGAGGCAGTACGACCTCCTATTACTTAATTCACTGAGGAATAGTTTGGATAGTTGAAAACCCTCATCTGACGTCGTAGTGGAGAATAGTTCATTAGCTATCACAAGCGTGGTGTCGTTGGCCCTCTTAATTATGTTCAACGCCCTGACCACGTCATGCTCAAGCCTACTTAAGCTTTCCCTCGGGTCCTCCTCAGTGGGGAAGGCTGTCATTATTGATGTGAAGAATGGTAACCTAGCCTCAACAGCCGGGACGGGTAACCCCAATGTGGATAAGTAGGCCAATTGCCCGAGGGAAATGGCGAACGTGGTCTTACCCCCGCTATTCATACCGGTGATCACGAAGATCCTCCTAGCCCCGTCAGTGTCTATATCATTGCTTGCAACAGCCTTACCAGCTTTCACCAGCAGTAGATTGTAGAAGCCCTTTACGTGCATTGATCCATCCCTCGTGAAGGATGGTATTGAGAATGTGTATCCCCTCTCCATAATCCTCCTCATGTACCTTAGGTAAGTTAGGTAGAACTCCACCTCCCTGGCGAAGCTCCTCACCCCCTCGTCAATCACCGTGGGGAAGTCCTCCATAAACCTCCTAAGTGTCTCATACTCCTCCCTGTAGAAGCGGAAGGCCCCCTCGAGTATTGCGGCATGTATGTGCGTCATGTCTCCCGTTGACTTAATCCACTTAACCCCCTCACCATTGCCATCCTTGAATATTGAGAATGTGCGTTCAACTAAGGCTGTTAAGTCCTCTCCATCGCCATTATACTTAGATACCTTTATGCCGTCTTCCACGANCCTCACCTTAATGATAATCCTATCCCTGGCCTCCTTAGCCTCACGGGCCCTCTCCTTCATTGAGCGGAAGTATGGGCTGTTAATCNCCTGTTCGAGGTAGTTTAGGAATTGCTTAAGCCCCTCGGACCTAGGCCCAATGGCACTTAGCCCATTGTAAAATGACTCCACGGCATCAATGTATGTAAAGGCCGCGTCCAGATGCAGCCCAACCTTATGCTGATCATAAGCCTCCTCCTNCAGTTGAATTAGCCTCTCGCTCTTCCTAATCCCCTCAACAAATCCCTCCACCATCTTGTAAACATCATTCATTATTAAATCCTGGAGGACCATTAACCTAAACACTGCGGTCTCCTCCCTACTTAACGGCTCTAGGTAAAGCTCCCTCAGGAATTCATCCCTATTCCTATCCAGGATATCGTCAACAAGCTCCAGTATCCTAAGATCATTTGCAACATCATCACCCACCATACTCCCCCTCTCACCCAGTATACTCCTATACTCCATTAACTCACCTAATAGGCACCTTGAGAAATCAATGACTTTTAACGCTTTCTCTCTGTGTTAAGTAATGAGGAATACTTTGTAGGTTTCAATGATACTAAGTTATTGGTTGAATGATGTTTAGGTAAATGATTAAGTGTACTTAAGAACAAAATGTATTAAAACTGACACCATTAAGTTGCTGTAACCCAAGTGAACCTGAGCGGGCTGTTTCGGTTTTCATAATAATTGTAGCTTATTTCTGTTAATGGTTAGTCCCCAGTTAAATTTATACCAAACGACAAGTCTCGCCCTTAAGGGCGGGAGTAGCTCACTCCGTCATGCTAATACTATATTGTGTAATGGTACTGGGATTGGGGGTTCCCTCAATTAACGTTGGCTTAGGAATCCTGCATACTAGTGCGTAGGGGCATTTGTGGCATGAGGCGTATGGCTTCTTGGGTGGCTCCCTAATCCAAGTCCTGAGCGTCTTGAATAAATTGCCCACTATTCCTGTATAGGAATTGAACGTTCTGGGGTAACACGGCGTTCCTGAGGACTAGGTATGCCTGGACGATGTTGATTCCAACCTGGCGCATAATGTAGGCGTAGAGTGCGAGTTGCGGTACAGCCTTATCAAGCTTATCAGTCGAATAACTCTTAACCTCAATCACACCGCACACACCATTCTTACAATAAACTATATCTGGCACGGCAGTTAATGGGGCTAATACATAATGCGGCTCAGCCTCAATCTTATCGTACTTCCCCTCATTAGCCTTCTTGAACCACTCGAAGTAGGCCTCGTGTACTGCATTGCCGTACTCCTTGATATCACCCTCCTCAAGGCCCCATGTACCATAGAGCATTATATTCCACACGTGGCAGCGTGGCTTTGCGATGAGTGATGGGGCTGGCGTGTGGGGTGGGTCAAGCCAGGTGTACTTTCCAATGCGCATTATCGGCTGGGCTGGCGGCTTGTTGATAGGTAGGCGTGCCTCTAGGATGGTTTTGAGTATAGGCTCTGGGAGCATGGTTAGCCAGGCCGTGAGGCATGCCTACGCTGATGCTGAATTGGCTAGGCTAGCCTTCAATGACCTTATTAGGCTCTATGGTGCACATGACGTGTACCCTGGCCTCCACGAGGCCTTGAATTGGCTTGTGAAGCACGGTGATGCGAGGCGTGTCTGGTACACGGCACTAGACCTAGCACCAAAGTACNCAGTGTCATTAAGCCAACTCATGAACGCCCCAAGACCTGTCGTTATCACGCTTAGGGATGTTATGGTTCACAGGGAGTACGTCAGCCTCCTAATGCAGGTTCTCTTGGCAAGGGCCTACCACGAGGGGTTATCCAAGCCGTTTATGGAGAGGGTTGAGAATATCCTAGTCTTCGACGAGGATACTTGATTATTGAATCACCCATCCTTGAACTAGTCGTTAGGGGTATTCGTAAAATGGGCTTTGGAGTGTGGGTTATCACGCAGAGCCTCGGCGACGTGAAGCCAGCCACACTGCAGAGCTTTGGGTTCAGCTACTGCTCCAGGGGCCTGCGCCTTACGCTGAGGGTGGTGGGGCGTTCCTTCTTGGTGAGGATAACGTGAGGTGGCTTAGCCAGGTCAATAATCCGAGGGTCTTCGGCGGTGAGTACACTTCAAGTATCCTAGTCTACCCACCCAGGCCTAGGAGGGTGTTCGTTAAGCTAGAGCCTGTTAAGGGTTAGGCACCCACTGGAGTGGGTTTGGATTAGGGAATCACCTACGCCTAACCAACCCATGCACTACTATTATAATAATTATTATATAATATATAGTGTAATAAGCAGTACAAGCGATGCAGGCCGCTTAACCAAGCCACTAGCCACTAAGCCCAACAGCGGCAATACCAACCAGCCCGATTGCAATAGCCTCCACCTCAAGCCTGGGCATGATTAATAAGCCACCCAGCCCCCTAATTAGCCCTCGAAGCCTTGGCGCCACTGGGCATGTATGATTCACTGGGCTTGGCCAGGACACCACGCCACCCACCTAGCCGACAATGAGGCCCATGCGTGATTCACAGCCTCCTCAACATTAACCCTTGTATCCTGATAATACTCACCATCCTACTGCGGGCTTCATCAGCGAGTCCTGGGTTTAGGATTAGGCTTGAAGCCTGGGGCATGGGTAAACTGGCGTGGGGTTAATAAGCTGGTGGATTAGGGTACAACCCGCAGGTTATTAACGTTAGTGCATAGGTCAGTGAACGCCGTTGGATTCCCCGTCAGTAGGAACACACCTAGTGCCCCAGCGAGGTCGCCCAGGTTCCTCTGGAGTTTCTCATCAACCCTCTCTGGGTCTATCCTGGCTAGCGCCGCCATTGCTGTTGCCAGTGCCCTTAGCCAGCGTTGGCAGGGTGGGGAATTAACTGGGTAGATATCGCAAGCATCCACATCGCACAGTATTGAGAGCACCGTGTCCCAGGATTTGCCCTTTACAAGCTCCCTGTACAGGTTTTCATCAATGCTGGTGTCAGTGAGTAGCCTCCTTGGTAGTTCATCGAGGAAGTCGATGGCCTTGGGTTGGGCCTGTGCAGTCTGGGTCATGAATACCCCACTGGAGTGGTGGCTAATAAGCTAACCCGTAATGTTAATTGGCCGTATTGCAATCGTAGTCGTGGTACCATTGTAGATTATGGCCACTGCAGTATTATTCACTGGGCTTATTATAGGCTTGGGTAGGGTGTTATGAAGAGAAAGAGAGGCTTTTATGCAATAAAAGAATAGAAAAGCACTCTGCGCCTAAGCTTTCACTTAATCTTTTTTCCTTCTTAGCCTCTTAGTAGTAGTTATACATATTGAATTTTTTACAGTAAACTGGGGGGTTAAGTGGTATTACCCTCCACGCTCGCGTCAGGTTTATATAATATTACCAGTAAGTTTACTAGTAGGGTTACTAGTATGGCTAAGGTGTTAGGTAGGAGCAAGTTGTGGGGTAAGGGCTACACTACGGTACCAGTTTTGGTCAGGAGGCTCTTAGATATAAGTGAGGGTAGTGAAATAGAATGGGTACTTAATGATAACAATGAGATAGTGGTTAAAAAAGTGTGATTATGCATATAGACGAAAGGCAATATAAAGTACAAGACCTTGTAGATAGGAAAAGAACATCTTCATATTATACTAATTATGATGGAATTTCCGTCATAAGATCTTTTCTAAAGGAAATTCCAAATAGAGAAGGAATAGTATTAATGGATCCCTTTATGGGTTCTGGTGTTCTACTTTCTTCAGTTAATGATCTGATTAAACCAAGTAAGGTTATTGGTATTGAGATAAATAAAGAACCTTGTGAGTTAGGGCGTAAAATGCTTTCCTCAATTTATGATAACGTAGAAGTTATATGTGGTGATGCGTTCAAAATAGCATGGAAGTATAAGGCTGATATAATAATTTCCAATCCTCCTTTCGTTAGATGGCATCTGATAAGTAATAGGAATGAGATACTGGAATTCATGATTTCTCATGGCTATGGAAAATTTATTTCAAGAAAGGATCCAGGACTTCATATACTTTCAATATTCCTTATCGATTACATACTTAAGGAGGGCGGTTACGCTTCGCTCGTTATCCCAGCTTCCNCGTTTTATACCAGTCAGGGGAGGGGGCTAAAGGAATTTCTGAAGCATAGGTACGACATCCTCACTCTGGTAGAAAACGTTAAGGAGCCTTCGTTTAGTACTGGTAGTGGTTTCAAGGAGCTTATAATTTTCCTTAGAAAGAGAAAATTGTTTGAGCTTCATGAAACACAGACCGCTATTTACCAATATGATGGTAATTTGAGGAGTTTGTACGCCGTTAACGTCAAAAAAGTTCCTAAATTTCTAGGTAGAAACTGGCTCAGCTTATTTGACTACGATAATGCAAGAAAGGTGGTTGAGATAATAGAAAGGGCATTAGAGAAGGGTCTGTTACGTCATCTAAGCAAAGGTGAAATATTAAGAGGGGTTGAGATGTACGGACCGGAGTTCTTTTTCATTCCCAATAAGTATTGGAGTTTGTTAAGGGAAGAAGACTCCGTACTAATTAAGAACAAAGCACAAATTCTAAGTATTCCTAAAAGGTATTTAGTTAAATGTCTTAGAAAGCCAGAGTATTACAATAAGGAAATAGTAGTATCAAACCCTAAATTCTACATACTCGCAATTAATGATGAACCAGAAGGTGATTTGAAGAAATACATTGAGTGGGGAGAGAAGCAAAACTTACCAGCTTTAAAATTCGGGGATAAATGGTATCAACATATTTGGAAGCAATTGCAAACTAAGACCTCATACGGCCACATCTTTATTCATGATAAGCTAGATTTAACTAAGCATAAGATTTTAGCCAATTATAGTGAAAAGCCTTTATGTGCATCAAAAAATTTCTATATATTAAAAGAAAACAATCCGTTAATTGCAGCGTGGTTTAACTCAAGTATTATGAGATATATACTAAAAATTTTCAGCAAGAGAATATCAGATAACTGGACGAGGCTATTAGAGGAGGATTATCTAGAAATCCCAGTACCTTCAAAATCAATGAGTGTTGATTTAAGTGATATTCAGCATGCAGAAGAAAGTATAAGAGAGTATTTAGGTTTGAGTGATATTGAGAGTTCCGCCTTCATCGTAACTAATAGTCACTTTTCGTGACTATTAATCACTCGGCCTCATCACTCTTCTCGTTTTCTATTCTTTCTTTCTCCCAATTTTGAGTGTTGAAGGAGAAGTTTAATATGTAGTCTGAGATTGTAATGCAGAATCTAAAAAAGAATTGAAATCTAAAGTTGGCGGTGTCTCAATTGCCATCATCATTCATGCAGAATCTACAAAAGAATTGAAACTAAATGGCCGAAGCTTTCTTGCCTATAATTATTTAAGCCTTACTTAGGGGCAGCTTGATGCGTATATGTCTAGTACAGCCCTAAGATCGCGGAGAGCTAATTGAGGAGGCATTGGTACTTCTGTATCGTCTTGAATTGCTTTGAGGAAGCCCTGTATCTCCATTTGAACCGTGTTTACCTTGGGTAACTCAACTCTTTTCCCATTAATTATTAAGTCACCATAATTCCTGCCCTTAACCCTGCTTTCGGGGTCCTCTATGATTGAACCGTTTACCCCATACACCTCGAAGAGCGGAGCGCGGGGAGCGCTTGGAAATGCCCATCCATATATGAAGATGCCCACTGCGCCTGACTTAAATTTGAACAAGGCTATACTAGTGTCTTCGCCCTCCATTATGGAGGCAACCCTCCTAGATGATCCGCATACCGCTTCATAGCTCCCGCCAATGTTTAGGAATGTATCCATTAAGTGGATTCCCCCATCTATTAATGAGCCGCCGCCCATTTCCTCAGCCTTGGTTCGCCACCCCGTGGGCGAATGGAATGAAGTGCCCCTGGCGATTATGGTATGAACCCCTAAATCCCTCGTTAACTCAGCTGCCTTTCTGGCGGCTGGATCAAAGAAGTGGTTCTCGGCAACCATGAACTTAACGCCGGCCTCCCTCGCTGCATTGATTATTGCCTCCCCCTCCTGGATTGATCTCGCTATGGGCTTCTCAAGCAACACGTGCTTACCGGCCTTGAATGCCTTTATCGACATGTCTAGGTGCGCATCATGGCTGACCACCAGGTCCACCGCATCCACGGGGGATGCAAGTGCCTCATCATATGAAGTAAAGTAGCCCGCTGCCCCCCACTCCTCGGCGCATTTCTCCGCCGCCTCCCTGTTCCTGGAGAATACGTATAGCTCGATGCCCCCAATGGATTTAATTGCCTCTAAGTGAACCCGCCCAAAACCCCTGCAACCAATTACTGCGATCTTCATTGATGCACAGCGCCTCCTGCACTATTATATTTTTTCATTAATACCGCAATTATTGGGGCAATTAATCCCAGGGCAGCATCGATCAAGTATGGACCCCTAGTAGCCATGAATACATTAATCAATCCATACAGCATTAGCAATATGGAGAATGAGGCAAGCAGGTAAGCCATTCTTCTCCTGAGGAATGCGGCGGATAATAATGCCGCGATAATTAATGAGAAGTAGAGGGCGGAGATCGATGGGATAATCGTTAATTCATAGAATAATCCATAGTTAATTAGACTAATTGCGCTAAGCGCCATCACTAAGGAAACCAATGCCGCGCTGGATCCCCTAATGCGTAGGCCCCTCCTCAATAAGCCATTTAACGCCGCGTATTCAACTAATATAATTGAGTATTGGCCGATTGATTGCAAGTAATAAATAATCCTTGGAGCCATGAAGAGGCCGCCGAGCACCATTAATGATGAGGATAATATGAATGCGAGGGGAGCAACCCACGCGGCGCGGGTATCTCCATCGATATAGGGAACCAGGGTGATGCATACGAGGAGGAGGCTAGTGGATAATATGTTGAGGAAAGCATCGTGTGGAGTGTACAGGGATGGCGAGAANCTCCACCCGAGCGGGACTGATAACGCCACTTGGATGAGGGATGCCGCCAACAATGCTGGATACACTAATTCACTAATCACTAGGAGCGATGCGGCGGCTGGCAATAGTAGTGTCAGCAATATGGATAATGCCCCACTTAGGTTCAATACATAGAAAACGATGTAATCAATTGTGTAAACAATGTAGAGAAAATAGCTGAGTATCCAGGCATATAATTGTATCTTGGCCAATAATGGGGAAACNGTCCTTGCATATCCATAGAAGCCCTCGCTGCTCCATTGCCGCCTAATAAGGAGGTAGACAAGTGCGGCGAGGGGACTTATGGCTAATGATGATAAGGCAGCATAGAGCGGATCCTCGTGGGACACCGCTAGCGGCAATGGGGACACGGATGCCAAGGCATACCCAAACAAAAGCAAGCGACTCATCCTCATTATTGATAAATCATTGCGTTATTAATCACATTAATGCGGTGATTCACTTGGCTGGAACAGTGCAACGCATTGCTGAAACCGCATTACCATTTTTAAAACCATGAAAATACATAAACCATGCTAGTATCCAGGTGCAGGTGTGGATTCCAGGAGTGCGAGGCTCAATTAAGAAGGCTCATAGAGGAGGCTGGAATGAGGATTATGGCAATCATTGACCACGGCAAGAATGCGGAGGAGGCTGGAATGAAGCTAGGCAACGTTAAGGTAATCCTCTTCGGTAATCCCAGGGCTGGGACACTATTGATGCAGGTAAAGAAGGATGTAGCCATTGACTTGCCCATGAGGATCGCGATTTGGGATGACGATGGGGAAACATTCATTGCATATAGGTTGCCCAGCGAGATCGCCGCCGAGCACGGCATTGATCACGAGGTTATTAAGCGAATGGATGAGGGAGTTATGGAGATAATAAGGAAAGCATTGGCATCGACCCAATGAGGGAATCCGCCGGAAATGTTTTCAAACACATTAATTAACGTTAGCGCGTGATCGCGGCATCGCTGCTATTAAGCACGGTGAGGAGCCTAGGATGCAGCGCCTTATGTGCGCCTCGATGGGCCCTTAGGCGTGGTCTGCAGGGCTTAGGCATTGATGTATTATTGGGCAAGCTAAATGTGAGGAGGGGGGAGTGCCGTGGGAATACAGTAATGGAGGAACCCATTACCATCATTGCGCCCGGTCCAGGCGAGTCAAGGGGTGACTGCCTCATTGTTGAGGGCGCGGGGGAGATAAGCGTGGAATCTATGCGTGCTGCAATGCCTAGGCACCCGCTCTTCATAATTGATTTATCTCTGTGGAATAGGCATAGCGATGTTGAGAAGCGGGAAGTAGTGGAGCAAGTTATGTCATCGATTAATTACGTGAGGGAGTACCTCTGGGATGGGAACTTGATAATAAGTAACTCGACGCCTGAATTCATGGAGCTATTTAATAGGTATGCCCCAAGCATGACGCATGCAGTTAGAATCATTGATTCATTCCCATACTATGAAGTCACGAGCGCTAGGGCGGCCGTTCTTGANCCGTATGGGGATGAGGCCAGCATTGATGATTTGAGGAGAACCGAGGTATTCATATTGGGCGGAATTGTTGATAAGGAGAGGAAGATACGCGACGAGACGCTTGCCCTCTATAGGATGCTTAACTTGGATGATTTGAGGCTGCCCAGGTATAAATTAACGCTGTGGGGATCCAGGGTTGGGGTGCCCGATAGGATAAATAAGGTAATGAAGATAGTGCTGGACGTCGTTGTGATGGGGAGGGGGATCGATGAGGCAATACTGGCGGCCCAATCCAATAAGGACAGGCTGCAGAGATTGGTTCATGAATTGCAGAGGCGGGGAGTCATGATTGAGGAGAACGGCGTGAAGAGGCTCAAGATAAGGAGAAGCGAATTAGAATCAGTAATTAATGGACTTGGAGTGAACGAGAAGGTACTGCGCAGGGCGACGCGCAATGTTAAGCTATTTATAATTGATGATTAAGGAATGCGATCTCGCCCATAAATAAAAGCATATTGCCCCCACCATTTGCGGGGAACTAATTGGGCTTTAGGTGAATTCTCATCCCCGCCATTATTCATAGGAGAGGCGCGGCAATGCTATGGAACCATATGATTCATTAAAGGATTATCGATTAAGCATCGTTGTTTTCACCGTAGGCCGAGCCTACCGTCCCTCCTCAGCCTCTTATCAGCCATGAATAGGAATAGCCAGGATAATCCCAACAATATTGCGGTGAATGCGGTGGCCAACATTAGTTGCGTCATTATTGGGGTACCCAACTCATTTATTCCGGTTGCCCCCTCCCTCATTAAGACGAAGGGATAAGCAAGGGGAGAGNTGGAATTGATTGCCCGTATTGCTGGGCTGAACTCGCTGGGTAGAAGGCCTCCGATGGCCGGTAAAACGAATTGAAGTATGTCGGTAACGACCCAACTAGATCGGAGCCCCGCCACCAGCATTGAGTATATTGATGCCACCGAGAGCAGCGAGGCTGATGCCAGCACTATTGATGCTGCAAGGAGCGCGGGATTCATTATTAATGGCTTCACTCCGAATACCAGCGAGAAGCTGGCCAGTATTATAACCATGTCCAGTAACGAGTAAATTAGGAACGCTAATCCACTGCCGAGAACGTGTTTAAATAATGAGGAACCGCTGCCGAGAACGTACTCCAGCACTCCTTCCTGCTGCTCATCAAGTATTCCATGGCCGAATTCCCAGAGCCACGTCGAGTATAAGGAGAAGGAGTAGGATACCCATATTAATAATTGAAGCGTGGAGCCTCTCAGGGATAAGCCGTACCCCTCCAGGGAGAGCACGAAGAAGGCCAGCCACAGCGGCGCACTGATAATGCTCATCACTAGGGAAGCTGGCCGCGCAAGGAGCGCTCGAAGCCCCTTCTCGGTCTCATTCATTACGTCGCTAAATGCCCTTTCTAAGCAGTGATCTCTGTAGCCTGCCATATGAGTATACACCCAGCGATAAGTAAATCATGGCAGCCACGGCCAAGTAAATGGCTCGACTTGGAGTGAGATAACCCATTACTTCCCCATAGAGCGCCTTGTCAAGCATATGCATGGGGAGAACCCTGATCAGCAACTCGAGCCACTTGGGTAGCGCTTCAATGGGGTAAGTCGCCCCAGATAATAGGGAGGCAGCCGACGTTATTAGCCCCATTAGGGAATCCGNCTCCCTGAACCTCAGCACCACGCCGCTGAGCAGTATGCCGAGTCCATAGAGCGGCATTAACCCAATGAAGAGGAGGAGGAGCGAGGTAATGGAGCGAATTAGGCCGGGCACTCCATAGACTCCATAGGCCACGGGAATAAGCGAGACAAGAAAGGCGGCAACCATTGATGATGCCATCACTATGGATGTGCCGAGCAGTATGAGCAACGCGTTTGTGGGAGAGGCTAGCAGGTACTCCAGTCTCCCCCCGTTTCTCTCCTCCCTCAGGAATCTGGCCCCCGTCTGAATCATTATTATGGATAACATGACCACCTCGAACCCAATGAATTGCTCCATGAATCTATACCTATTAATGCTTGCCAGGAATGATGCAATTATGGCGGTGCCCCCCGCCACGAAGTATGGCAGAATCACGAGAAGAGCTAAGCCGCCGGGTTCCCTGCTGATTATCTTGAATTCGCCCTCAATCACGGCCCCTAGCCTATCCAGCGCGCTCATCCTTCACCGCCGCCATGAATGCCTCCTCCAGCGTTGGCTCCTTCACCGTGACCCCAAGCACCTTATCCCCCGTGCTCAGCAATCTACGTAACTCCGCCACGGGTTCCTTCGTCTCTATCCTAATTANTTTGGAGCCGCTGGGCGTATCTATATCCACCTCAACCACGTACTTTAAGCCGAGCTTGGACTTGATGTCACTGGGCTTTCCCTCCATTATTATCCTCCCCTTATTTATTATGCCGATCAAGTCGCATATCTCCTCCNCCTCCCATAGGTTATGACTGGTTAGTAGGATTGCTTTCCCGCTCCTCTTCAATTCGATTAATAGGTTCCTGACTGATCTGGATGAGAGTGGATCCAGCCCTATGGTTGGTTCATCCAAGTATATTATGGGGGGATCGTGGATCAAGGCCCTAGCTATGGATAACCTAACCCGTATCCCTAAACTATACTCCTCAAAGGACCTATTGGCCGCATCGATTAAGTCCAATCGCTTAAGCAATTCCAGTGCTCTATGCTCCGCATCTTTTTTGCTTAATCCATAGAGCCTGCCGAAGTATACTAGGTTCTCGAAGCCGCTGAGCCTCGCGTAGAACCCCTTATCCGGGTACAGAACTAGCCCTATGCTTTTCCTGACTTCCTTGGCTTGCCTAACCACATCGAACCCATTTACCTCCGCTGAACCAGCGTCAGGCAGCAATAGGGNTGATAGTATTTTCACGGCCGTGGATTTCCCCGCGCCATTTGGGCCAAGCAATCCATATGCCTCGCCCCACCTTATTCTGAACGATAAATCGCTGAGCGCGGTTATGATGGCTCGCCTACGCCTAATTAGCCCCATTCTCTCAAGAGTCACAAAGCTTTTTCTAATGCCATTAACCCGAACGGCATCCATCTATTCATGGGNATTGGGATACCTTTTATTCTTTGTCCTTGAAAGTATGTTTCCCGAATATGTCTAATGCCATTGGTTCGCTCATTGTTTAGTTCTTTCTTGGAAAAAGTTATAAATATGGCTATATCAGTAGGGTTGGATGTCTTTACTAGATATAGATGAATTGAAGCGCAAAATAACAGGGCTCAATAATGAGATAGCAACGATCAATAAGCAAATAAACGATGTTTACGCGGAAATGAATGAAAAGAAGAATAAGTTGAATGAAGTGAGGGCTAAGATAAATGACGCGATTAATCAAATAAATCAGAAGAGACAGAAACTGAATGAGATACGGAATAAAATAGCCAAACTAGTGGAGGAGAGGAATAACCTCGTGAATGAATTGAAGAGAATGAAGGAGGAGCGGGGGAGAATGCTTGATGAATTAAATGCGAAGCGTGAGAAGGCCAATAAGTTGAGGGAGCTAATGAGGCTGGCCATGGAGTACACGGACGGCAAGATACCGGATAAAGAGAGGCTTAAGGACTTAATAGATAGAATGGAGTACGATCATGAGGTTAGCCCCACGGATCCACAGAGGGAGCAGGAGTTCTATAAGATGATTTTCCAGCTTGAGAAGGAAATGGTTACGGCGGAGACCCTTGAGAAGCTGAGGAGCAGGCTGGAGGAGGAGAGGGGCAAGATAAAGGAGGCGGCGGAGAAGAGGAGGGAGCTAGCTAATAGAATGAAGGAATTATACGAGGGAAGATATCAGGAAGTGAAGAACCAAATCAAGGCACTCATAGAGGAAGCCAATAAGGAGAGGGAGGAATTAGTTAAGCTCAAGGAGCTAAGGGACTCCCTTAAGAAGGAGAGGGATGAGATTAAGGCATACATGTTATCCAAGTACGTGGAGGTCAAGCAACTAAAGGAAAGGAGGAGCGGACTCTATGATGAGCTCAACAAGAATAAGATGCTTCTCACTGCCGCGTATAAATCAATTAACATGAATAAGAAGAGGGCGGAGGAGGAGAAACAGAAGGAGGAGCTCCGTAAGCGGGCCGAGGAAATCAAGAAAAAGCTAGATAGCGGCGAGCGAGTATCATTCGAGGAGTTAAAAATATTAACCGAGCTTGAAACGGATAATTAAAAGGAATGTCAAACGTAAGCAAGTTATTGGTTTTATGCGTAGACATAGATGATGATGTAGGGGATAGGCTGGGCGCCAAGACTCCGGTAATTGGCCGCGAGNATGTCTTGAAGGTGGCCATGGACTACATACTGAAGTATCCCGATGATTCCGACGCCAATGCAATATTCGGTGCAATTCAATTATATGACTCCATGGTTTCATCATTCGGGAAAGAAAACGTGGAGGTGGCTCTAGTCGCCGGCTCCAGCAGGAATGAAGTCATGGCCAACATAAAGATATTGAGGGAAGTAGAGGAAATACTGAGCAGGTTCAATGCCGATGGAGTTATACTAGTGTCTGATGGACCATCAGATGAGGCGGCGGCCGAGATCATAAGAACCAGGAGGCCCATAATATCCATCAAGAGAATAGTGGTTAAGCAGACTAGGGGATTCGAGGAAGTCGCCGTCCTCACGCGTTACTATATCTTAAAGGCAATAATGGAGCCTCAATTAAGGAGGTACACCGTTGGGTTACCTGCTCTCCTGATACTCATCTATGCCGCTTGGCTATTTATTCCCCAAACGGTGAGGGGCATAGCGTCATCAGTGCTGCTCATCTCGATTGGGGCCGGCCTCCTCGGCTTTGCGCTTGATGTACATAAGCCAATTATTCAATTCGCTAAATCATATGAAATAACTTTCTTCGTCTCCATAGTATCATCATTCCTATTGTCCCTCTACGTCTCAATAAACCTACTAGTGCTGCACCTGTCCCCAGCATCATTAATTAGCCCCGGCTTCACGTTCATCAATGCATTGGGCTTCGTGCTGGGCATAATAGTGGCCATAAACGCCGTGGAGCTTTACTCCAAGACCCATAGATTCCCGTATGGGCACATAGCCGGCATCTCAATGATATCCCCATTATTCATATTGATCAGCTTGGCCTATGGCTTCATAAATGGATTAATCCAACTNAATCTAATACTGGCATATATGTTAATATACTTCGCCACTAACCTAGCCGTCCTATTAACCCTTGTAGAGATAAGGAGGAGGCGTTATTCATAGGATTGGAGAAGCTTTTTAAACGGGGGAGGCACGACGTAATCGATAGGTAATGACCAAGAGAACCCATGGATATAGAGCCAAGAGCCGGAGCATACTTAGGAAGCATCCAAGGGAGAGGGGGCGGCCGGGCTTGATTAGGTGGATGTATGAGTATAATCCTGGCGATAAGGTAATAATAGATATAGATCCAACTAATATAACTACGGCACCCCACAGGAGATACCAGGGACGAGTGGGCACAGTTGCTGGGTTAAGGGGCAAAGCACTCATAATAGATGTAGAATTCGATAAGGTGAGGAAAACCATAATCACAACCCCAGACCACGTGAGACCATTTAAGGCCCAATCAAACGAAGCAGCTGCGCAAGAGTCCACGCAGCAGTAATCCTCAAAGGGAAACATTTTAATAATCATAACACATGCGCATCGCCCTAATGAGCATAGATGAGGCGCGGGGGAAAAGTCACGTAATACTGGCAATAGATGAGGATGAGCCGGGGAAGTATTGGAGCGTGTTGGATGGCTTGGGGTCAATGGTTAAGGCAGTGAAGCTTGGCTGGATGGCTATACTAAGCATGGGGACAAGCGGCGTCAGTGAACTTATAAGGAAAAACGATGATAAGTACTTCATTATGGATGCGAAAATGGCGGATGTGAATTTCATAAATGAGAAAATCACGAGAAAGCTGAGGAGCATTGGATTTAATGGAGTCATAATTCATGGATTCATTGGGTCAAGCAATGCGCCGCCGCCTCTCCTGGACATATTTGTGCTAGTATCCATGAGCCAGGGACCAACGCTTTATGATAAGTCGTTCAGCGAGGCGTTGAGCTACGCCAAGGAAATAAAGCGTAAAGGCATAGTTGTGCCCGGAAATAGGCCTGACCTAATTAGGTTAGCGAGGGAATCCTTTCCCATGGACGTGATAATTAGTCCAGGCATTGGGGCCCAGGGGGGAAGAATTGGGTGCGCAGTGAGGAGCGGCGCGGATTTCGGCATTGTCGGCAGATCCATTTATGAATCCAGCGACCCAGTTAAGGCATTACTAGAGCTAGAGAAGGAGGCACGGGAAGCGCGGTGCTAGGACTTGATTAATGTGCGTTCCCCAATTAATTGCCTGAACCGCGGCTCGTACTCACCATCAATCATCAATAATTTACCGCCCATTATTGTAGCAACTATTCGGCCGAGGACGCTTCTCCCATTAAATGGGCTGTGGCGGGCCTTGGATTGGAACTTGGATTGATCGATCACGGTCACGGACTTTGTGTCCACCAAGGTAAGAGAGTTCGATGCATCTATTCCCAAGATCGAGGCAGGCTTATGTGAATACAGGGAAACGACTTGCTGGATATCGATTAACCCCCTCCTCCAGAGATCAATCAAGAGGAGACTTGTGGTCTCGAGTCCTGGGAAGCCGGGCGCGGTTTCCAGATAATTTCTTCCATACTTTTCACTAAACGCGTGAGGCGCGTGATCGCTGGCCACGGCATCTATCTTGCCCTCCAGTAGGGCCCGCAATAATTCGATTCTATGATGCCTATTCCTAAGCGGGGGATTCACCTTGCAGTAAAACGGGNCGCCCACGGCCTTGCTGCATTCCTCATAATCCAGGAGAACGTGATGCATGGTAACATCAACGCTGAGGCCAATGTGTCGCAATTCATTGACTAACCTAATAACGAGGGGATTAGTCACGTGAGTGAAGTGAATCCTAACCCCATGAAGCAGGCTCAACCTAGCCGCATTTAGGAAACACGATAATTCAGAATCAATTGGCCTAGCCAAGTTATGAATGGATATATCGCTTCCATCCACTGACCTAAACATGGCTGGATCCTCGCAATGCATTATGAGCATCATGCCAAGCTCGGCCGCCCGCTGAGCCAACTCGTTAAGGGAACCCAAGTCCTCTGGATAAACCTTAATGGATCTAATGCCGGCATTAAGATAATTCTTAAGCTCATCAAGATAGGCGGGAACACCTCCATGCAGCCTATAAATTATTGGGAGGAGCCTCGCCTCGCTTATTCTCTTGACAATGGCCTCGGCACTCCGCATTGGGGGAACAGTGTTAGGCATGTCCCCCACGCCAATTACTCCGCCAGCTAAGGCGGCACGTGAACCGCTCTCCATGTCCTCCTTATATGATTGTNCCCACCCCCTTAGATGCACATGCATATCCACGAAGCCCGGTAAGGCCAATATATTGCTCGGCAATTCTATTGAGCCCTCGCCCTCCATGGTTAACCTGTCCCTAGCTAATTTTCCGTTAATGTACCTAACAACGCTTAGAGACGCCACTATTCAATCAAGCGGTGGTCTCTAATAAAGATGGGGGGTCATGATTACGACAGCCAACGTACATACTCCTATACACCGAAAAAAGCATTTATAAGGAATGAAACCGCCAAACAACCATGAACAAGCTGATCCCAGCAATGATAATACTGGCGGCAGTGGGCGGCATAACGATAGCGGAGGCTGCCGTGGGTAACTTGGCCTACATAACCTATAGGATAACCAATCAATTTAATGCGCAGCCAACCATAAATCCAGCCAATTTCAACCTGGGCAACCTGACAGCTGGATCCAGCGGAACAATCACTGAAACCGCGACAGTGGCTGTGCCAAGCAATGGGGGCTATGAAATATCGCTCAGGGATAAGCCGCTTGAGGACTCATTCTCATCATTCAATGTAACCATAATGGTGGGTAATTACTCAATAACATTAAACGAAGAAAATGATTCGGCCAGCATTTACTTAGCCAAGGGCACCTACTCGGTTACTATAACCATAAGCTACACGGTATCCGGCGACGCCAATAATAAAACCGTGATTAATCAACCCTTCTTATCCATAAAGCCAACACATGAGGCCAATAACGATAATGGNCATCACGAGTCNACATCGACGGAAATAAATAATGCAAACGAGACATTAACAGAAACAAGCAACGCCAANGAGACCAATACNGATCAATAATTCATTAAACATCAAGGGATGAAGNNAACGCCTCTTCTTGAAACCATTATCCTTAATCCAAGATGCTTCACGTACTTATCAGCGATCGAAAGTATGCATCACGCGATTCATGATCGAGCTGCCTCATCACTACGAGACGAAGCGACAACCACTAAATTAATTTATATGCATGGGGGAAACATCGCCATTTATGGCGGGGATGAGGGGGAATAACTTTAAATATTTGATGTTCCTGTTTTTCTGATGCCCATCGTGGGGTTTAGGTTTAGAGCATATACTGACGGACAGACGCTGAGGGCGTTAAAGGCCCAATTGGAAGTGGCTTGTGAGGTCTACAATACCCTACGATGGGCAGACACGTACTTCTACCATGAGGATGGGAAGGGATTAACCCTCACGGAGTTGAGGCAACTAGCCCTC
>LOBW01000029.1 GCA_001516585.1 Thermocladium sp. ECH_B | reverse complement strand
GCTGCGGTGGAGAACGGCATTAATGAAAGGATATCTGTATTAACGGTTCATGAACGATTGCTGGGCCTCATCACCGGCAAGGCAATGAATCACAAGTTGATTAGGCTAAGCATAAGCAATAGGGATGAGGTCCCCCGCCTCGTAGTGAATCATATTCTTGAATTACTTGAACNGTAATAGTTATGCTTAAATTAAATGGATTGCCTTAGGATCCCATGTCTTGCCCAAAGTGCGGTTCTAGGGATATCTCCATAATGGCTGGAGAACCAATAATGTTTAGGTGCGCGTCTTGCGGGCATCAATGGCCCGCCCTCAGCCTTAGGCCAGGTTATGTTAAGTTAGGCGAGTCCCAGTTCCACTGGACAGATGTTGAGGTCACTAAGGAGAAGATGATGATTATGGCGGGCGAATTACTGCGGAGAGGCTCATCAATTGAGGAAACAATAGAGAAGGTGGCCGCATTAAACCAAGTGGCTAAACTGCTTCCACGCATAGAAGTGGAGAGGCTAGTTAAAACCGCCATGAGCGTATATGAAGTGAAGCCGGAGCACTGATTATGCTCCTGCCATTAAGCGTTACTNGCTGGGCGCCCCATGTGGGCTGGCGCTGCTGGNATCCACTGACCTCCTCCCCGCCCTAAAGGGGCGAGNTTTGTCGTTNGTTTTATCAAGGAGGCGCNGCCCATAACCTAAAACCAGTCCCACATAAACATTGAGGCCAATGATGGCCTCATGATGGGGATCATTAACTGCATTCTCGGGGTTAAGCCGTTTTCTTGATGGCCTTGATGCATACGAAGCCGAAGTCCTCGGCATCCATTGGATTAATTAGCTTGGGTTCCTCCTCATTGCCGAGAGAGGCTGAGGCCAGGGGCTCTATCTCCAGCTTTATTGATCTAAGCATTTCAATGGTTTCCTTAACGCTGTAGAACCTGGCCAGGGAGTAGAACCTATGGCCACTACGCCCCTTCTCCTCATAGAGGCGGCCATACCTGCTTTCCCGAGGCACTATGCAGGTGATCAGTGCACCGCCTTGCTTCAATAATGATCGCGCCGATGATAGTGTGGGCATGGGATCCTCCAGGAAGCAAAGCGTGACCACGAGCAATACGTAATCCATGGATGAGTCCCTGATTGGTGGTTGCTCCCCGATCCCAATAACTACATCCAGTCCGCGTTGATTGGCGAGGGAGGCCATTCCCATGGCTGGCTCAAGCACCATTGCTTGAAACGGCAGGGAAAAGAAACCGGAGCCGCCCCCCACTTCGATGCCTCGCCCCCAGGGCTTAAGGAGCGAGACAGTTCTTAATTCGATTGAGGCTAGGCTTGGATTCTCGGTGTACCACTCGTCATAATCCGCGGCCCATAAATTGAATGCCTTGATGATGGCTCTCCCCCGATCATCCATGATATAACGATTGATTAACTGTAATAAAACTTTCCAGCGCTACCCGAGGAATAGTGACGCATTAATTGCGGCCCATTAATGTAACCGCGATCACGGACGCTAAGGTTATGGATGCGCCCACCATATCCAGCATCGTTAAGGGGCTCCTTAGCATTATGGAGCTGGAGATGAGGGCCGCTACGGGGGTTAGCAATAGTATTGAGGAGGCCAGCGATGGTTGGATCATGCTTAGGGCTTTGAACCAGAGTAGGAAACCAATGACTTGGGCCAGTAAGGCAAGTAGGAATAGTAGGAGGAGGGATTCAATTGTTATATGAAGCGAGTAATCCAGTGGAACTAATGCAGCTACCACGGGAATGGATATCGCCATCATGGATGCATTAACGGTTATCACGCTTCGCTCTCTCACCCTGTACGCGTAATAAATGGTGCCGAGGGCCCATGATAAGCCACTCAACAGCGCGAATATGCTTTCCAAGCTGAAGCCGCCCGACGAGGTGAGGAGGATGCCGATGAAGCCCACAAATAACGCCAGTAACCTGGGGAGCGGGGGAGGACGCCTAGAGACCGCTGGCTCCAACACGGCTAGGAAGAGGGGCTGAGTGTACACTAGTACCGCGGATAGGCCGGGATTAGGCGATAGCATTATTGATAGGTTAAGTAGAACCAGGAAGAAGCCTATGTTGAGGAGACCCGCCAACAACATTTCCCTGCTTATTATTAATCTCTTAGCTATGGGGTAGAGGAGCAGTGCGCCAAGCGTTGTCCTGAAGAGCGAGATAACCATGGGTGACGCGTAGAGCGACGCCAACTTGGTTAGCGGGTATGCCGTGCCCCATATAAGGACAAGCATGGCTAAGTAAGCGTAGCCGAGGGCCTTGCCATTCATGGCTTGCGATGATTCCCCACGCTTTTTAAGGTTCCACCCGATCCCTGAGGCATTGCCTGAATGATTTGCCGCTGCATTCCTGCATCATCTTAATGATCCTTATTAAATCCATGGTTTCCTCAACATCATGAACCCTCAGTAAGTCGATGCCGCTCATCATTAGGTAAGCCGCAACGCCCAGGGACCCGCCGAGTTCCCTCCCCATCTCCTTCCCCAATGCCTTGCGTATGAAGCCTTTCCTGGATGCGCCAACGCATATTGGCTTGCCCAATGCCTTGATCCTCGCTATATTGCTGATCATATATATGTCCCTCCTAAACCAATCGCTGTATCGCCCCCTCGCCGGCCTACCTGGATTCAGGGATGGATCGCTGATTATCGGGGGGAAGCCGAGGCATGGATCCAGTATTACATCATCGACGCCGTGCCTGGCCGCCACCTCAATGACTCGATGACCCTCCTCAATCACTGCCTGAAGCGGGTCCCTCCCCGTCTCCTCGAGTTCCCTGGCGCACAGTATCATTTGAAGCCCATGATCCGCCGCAACATCGGCCAAGGTCTCGCTATACCTGAGGCCGGTTACGTCGTTAATCACATCAATGCCGATCTCCGCCACCTTACTCACCACGCCTGGCCTAAATGAATCAATGGAAATCACCACCTCATTCCCCAACTCATCCCGAATTAATTTAACCGCGTTAATTAATCTCTCCGCCTCCACGTCCTCTGGAACCCAGGTGGCCTTAAATGGCGCAGTCGACATGCCGCCTATATCTATTGCGACGGCTCCCGCCTCAATCATTGCCCTAGCCGCATCCACTATTTCCCTATTCCTCCGTATGGAGCCCGCGAAGAATGACTCGGGACTCACATTTATGACCCCCATCACGGCCGTCCCATTTCCCAGCCTAATCCTCACGCGGATAAGCAACGCGATTTAATTGATTAGTTTTTCGGGGGTTCTGGGACGACCTTCAGCGTAGGCGGAAAGATTAAATGATTGGTTAATGTGGAGGCGCGCTGGCAATGAGGTTTAGGGCAATAATTAATGGGGTACCCATAGAGAGGAATTGGACTTGGGAGGAGGTGGCTAGGGCCAAGGAGGAATTAAAGAGGCTTGGCTTCAAGTGGAGCGGGGAGGCTTGGATCGGGGAAGCCGAATCAAGCACTGACTTGGCGAAACTGAGCCGAATCCTTGGTTTAAGGAGGGATGAGGAGGAGAGGATCAGGAAAACATTCGTAATTGCCCCGGATCTCCCCAGCGAGTACTCGCACTGCATGGAGGCGGAGCGGCGGATTGTTTCAGTTCCATGCGTGATCAAGTCCATAATGCGGCGAGGCGACTTAATAATTAAGGCGAGGAATTTCGAGGAGTACTCGGAGCTTGTGCTTAAGGAGGTTGAGAGGACGCTGAGGAGCAGGGAAGCAATTGAAGCCGCCAGGGCAATGCTGAGTAGGGATTTATTTGAGAGGAGGCGGGAATGGAGGCGGGCCGAGGCTTGTAGAGGAGTAATTAGGCTGAACTTCGTTTCATCCAATTTATTGAGGGACCTCTTCTCGCTCGTGATTAAGTATAACAGGGTTGATAAGGATGGCAATCTAGTGGAGGAATCCTTTCGCGCAATAAATAGGAGCGATGTGGCTAATATTGATGGTAAGTGGACAATACGGTTCCCGGTATTCATGGAGGACGAGGTCACTGAAATAATTGCGAGGCACGGCTTCATAATAAGTAAGTGCCCCCCAGAGCCTCGTCGAATCACTGTGCCTCGAGTTGATGTGAAGCTGCTGGGCTTTCAGGAGGATGCCGTGAATGCTTGGGTCAGGAATGGGTATAGGGGAACAATAGTGGTGCCCACTGGGGGAGGCAAGACCTATATAGCCCTCAAGGCGTTGGCCACGCTCTCCGTTAGAACAATAGTGCTAGTCGTGACCTCGGAATTGATGAATCAATGGAGGGATAGAATAATGAGGAGCCTCGGCATAGATGCTGGCAGATTGGGGGCAAGTAAATCCGAGATCAGGGAAGTGACGGTGGCGATATATAACTCGGCTATAAGGCACATAGATGAGATAAAGGATGAGTTTGACCTAGCCATATTTGATGAGGCCCACCACGTGCCGGCGGAGACATTTAAGGAGGTCGCCTTCAGGCTGAGCTCGCCTTATAGGTTAGCATTATCGGCGACCCCGGAGCGCGAGGATGAGAATCAACACTTGATATACTTATCCTCGGGGGACATAGTGTTTAAGGTATCGTATGTAGATATGGTTAGGGCAGGCCTCGTCGTCCCCATTAGGCATTACAGGATTTATGTGGATCTGGACAGGGATGAGGCGAGGGAGTATAGGGGGGGAGGGGATAACCCAATAGCGTTGAGGAACATAGCGGCCAAGGCTAAGGCCAAGCTGGGCCCAATAATTGATATCGCTAAGGCTGAGGCCGGCAGCAAGATAATAATATTCACCCAATATATTGATCAAGCGGAGGAGATATACGAGTCCTTAGGGGCTGATGCCGAGCTAATAACGTCTAGGGTAAGCGGGAGAAGCGATATATTTGCCCGATTCAGTGAGGGGAAGTCACGCATCTTGGTCACGACCACCGTGCTGGATGAGGGAATAGATGTGCCTGACGCGGATGTGGCGATAATAGCTTCAGGAACGGGGTCCCGGAGACAAATGATTCAAAGAATCGGGAGAGTAGTTAGGGCCAGCCCAGGAAAAAGGGAGGCGCGGATATATGAATTAATCGCTAGAGGCACCATAGAGGAAGCACTGAGCGAGATGAGGCACAGCGATGAAGTCGAGGAAATAGAGTGCAAGAAGTTCCTCGTCGATGATCTACACAGGTTAATTAATCACGTGAAAGCCCTCAGGTCCCGGGGAAACATTGAGTACTTCCTATAATTTTCTAACCCGGGATCCCCCTAATCGCATAATCTCATAACGAAGCGGCAAACCTCCCTTAAAGTGGAGTTGGAGCGGGGATTTAAGCCTTGGTGCTGGGAGGTAGTCCTCTCCTGGTCAATCAGTGGGAACGGGGAGTGAGAGGCCAACCCCACAATACCAGGGGAACGAGTAGCGCCCGTAAAAAGGGGCGTAACCCCCAAGACCTCGGGGAACCCCCCCAAGGCGGAGAGGAGGCCAGAAACAACCTAGAAATATTTGCTTGAAAGTGTTAAGTAAACCTAGAAATTACGGCGACTCCATATTTCTTCGCTATTTTAGAAAGTTTCTTATCGAAAGTGGCTATTGGGTGGTTTTCAAGAATCGCATGTGAAAGTATCATCATGTCCTTGTGATTTGAAAGAGGTAGTTTCTCTTTTCCTATTATTTCGATAGCTCTATTTACGTTACTACCACAGTCGCAAGTTATTTCAGTCTTTTTATGTTGAATATAAGCCATTATATCATTTAATTTGCCCTCTAGTTTCATTCCTTTCAAAAACCAGACTAGTTCATGGATTACAATTACCGGAATAACCCATTTATCTAGAGAATCTAGAATTGCCTCAGCTTCTTTATGATGCTCAGAATCCTCGATATAATCATAAATTATTACATTAGTATCAATTATAGCCTTCATTCACTTTCTCCTAGTTCTATTGCTTTCTCTATGTTCCCTAATGTGAGTCTCTTTCCAAGCTTAATCCTAGGCCTCTCACTCCTCGCTTTTCTTATTATAATATCGTCCCCGTCTAAGTAGACCTCAATTATATCTCCCTCTTTTAGATTAATCTTTTTCCTTATTGAGGCTGGAATCGTTATCTGAAAATTTCTAGTTACCTTTGTCTTCTCCATCAGGCTTACTTTGAGTTTTACTAATATATAAATATTGCTAGTAAATAGCGAGATCGATGAGCGTTACATGATATTCATCTACAAAGATGAACTCCATGAGACTCCATCCATTAATGCCAAGGATTGCTTGGCCTGTTTATCCCCAGGAAGAATTGATACTTCAATCCCCTTCCCCCATTTCAATGAATAAGGGCATTCCAAGGTCTTGATAAAACGAACGACAAACCTCGCCCCTTTAGGGCGGGGAGGAGGTCAGTAAGGACTCCATATAGATGCAAAATCCATAACTCTATGAAAATCCTAGAAGGGACATTTACGATTTATTTTAATTATCATATTGTCGCTGCCTTAATGATCTTCGATATTGTGGCTAATTCATCGAGTTTCCAGGCAAGGCCGATTACCTCTGCCTGTTGTTTCTCCGTGAGAAGCGACTTAGTTAGTTTTCTGAACTTAGCCTCTACCTCCTCATCCGTCATGGGATTCATGGGGTGCCCCCTCGGATGATCAATACGCCTCTCGAATTCCTTGCCGTTAATTAGCTTAACTATAACCTTATTCGGTATCGCCCTCGGGTATAACTTGTCTAGCTCCGGCTCCACGCTGACCTTAGTCTTCCTAAGCAGGGCAAGAACCTTGGGATTCCTTATCTCCGATGCCTCATAATCCCCGAGCCAGAGGTCGCCCTTCAATAAGGCAGTGGCCGTGGCCCACATTAAGCTGTGATCAGCCGTTTCCTTAGTCTTGGGATCCCACTTCTCCGGATCCTTAGCTATTATGTCGTATCCAGCCTTAAATGTCTCTATCTTTATGTACTCCACTTGATCCGGCTCTATGGGGCCCGCTTCCCTCCTTATCTCGACGGCGGCCTCAACCGCCGATTGAGCGTGGTACTCCACTGGATAGGGCTTTATGTAAGTATCCAGAATTCTGCTTGGCTTAGACATGTTAATTATGTCCTTCAAGGGGGATGGATCGAATTCCCCCGCCAATAATTGCCTTATGAAGCCCATTTCGCCCTCAAACGGCTTGTCTGGACCCGTCATTCCAGACCTAGCAACTATGGCTGAGAAAACAGCGTTTCTAGCTTGATTAGCGGTAGTGGCTGCCTTCCAGTGACTCAACTCCCCAACACGCGTCTGCCTCATAGATGCATGGGAAATCACTTGTATAGATAATGCATGGCCCATTTGCTCCTCATTAAGCCCCATTAATTTGCCCGCCACGAGGACGTGGCCAATGCCCGTGTAATTCACATGGTCCCAACCATGTAACCTAAGGGATCCAGCATCGCACATGCGAACCGCCACTTCATACCCTATGGCAACCGAGGTTATCAAGTCCTTACCGCCAACCTTCTCCTGCTCGGCCACGGAGATCGCTGGGCCATACATATCAGAGGGGTGAAGGGGCTCCTTGGAGAGGTAGGTATCATTGAAGTCCAAGTACCTTATCATGAGGGCATTAACGAATGTAGCCCACTCCACGCTAACTTGGTCCGCAGTGCCGAGGAGCGAGGCCTTGCCTGGAAACCCCAACGCCGCCGATCGAGCCGCCTTCACTGGCTCCGCAGAGTACGATGCTAAGGCCACCCCCAAGCTATCCAGGAGCCTGCGCTTAGCTTCATGGACCACTCTCTCGGGTAAATCATCATACCTAATGCCCACCGCATAATGAGAAATCGCGCTTGTTATGGAGTCCATAATTGGGGAACCAATGGCATAATTAAAGCTTTTCCGTTACTGACCCATTAACAACTAATTTACAAGAAAAAGCGAACTACCCCGCCCTCACGGACGGGCATCCCCGCCTCGCGGAGGGGGNCTTTCGCCCCCTTAGCCCCCATAAAGTTAAAGCTCTCTTTGTTCTAAGTTGCAATTCTTTTTATAGATTCTGCATTGAATTACTAATGGTGTATAACTGGCATTGCGGAAAATAGTTATCAGTCGTATACACTAATATATGGTTGGATATTTAGAGCGCTTTAGCTTCATGTGCAATCACCAATGGTATAACTCCTACTAACGAAAGTATTCCTACAACTAAGTATGTAAAACTGTATCCATAAGAACCAATTAAGTATCCTATTAATGGAGGAACCAACATATACGCTATCCTAATTATGAATGAAAAGGAGGAAAGCATAGTAGCCCTATAATTGCTAGGTATTAATTCATTCTCCCAAGAGATAATACTTGATGAGCGTATAGGATAAATTAACGACAAGCCAAACAGAAGTAATAGTATCAGAATTAAGTTACTAATTGAGAGCATCAATACGAAAAGCGATAATAAAAATACTGAAAATATGGTAATTAACCTATGATTTACCCTTTTCAATAGCTTTTCATTTATATACCCTCCTAAAGCAACCGTTAAAAAATAGGCTGACAAGATAAATCCCCAATACTTCTGGGGAAATCCTAATACGTCAACTACATACGGTGAAACGAACTGCATCCACGCCACTAACGGAAATACCGTAAAAATTGCGGAAACCAATAATGCTAATAATGGCCTTTTACTTAATGCGTATTTTACACCTTCTTTCATAATCCTTCTGGCGGGTGATGCCATTATCTTTTCTCCCTTATTATCTTCGCTAAATAATGCAATAGGTAAACTCAGTAACATTATGAATCCGGCTATTAGAATGGGCAAATTTAGCCTATGATATAAAAGCACAAAAATACCAGCAAGTATATTTCCTAAAAATCCGCTAATGCCATTTACTATCTGCTGCCTTGAAAAAATTTTAGGTACTTTTTCGCGTGAATTCAAAGAGTCAACTATCCACGCCTCTAACGTATTCGAGTAAATACCTAACCCTATACCCATTATTCCATAGGATAAAAGCACAAAAATTGGCGACAATAAGATTGATAAGCTAATTAATCCTAGACTATAGATTAATGTACCTATTGAGAAAATTTTAAGCCTTCCATATTTATCTGCAAATGCAGAGGATAGCACATCTACTGGTAATGTCAAAATCATGTATATTGAAGTGATTAAACCTATTTCAGCGAAAGACAATCCTATACTATAAAACCATAGTATTAAATAAGCACCCATTAATTGTAATGAAAATGAAATTATAAATGAGATTGAAAGAAACGAGAATTCATGATTTCTCAATACGCTCATCATAATTCTTATGTAGATTCTGCATTTAATTTTTCTCATACTGCTTAATAAGTATTAAGCTTCTTTTTCCCAAGTGAAACGCCTAGCCGCGCCTTTGGGAAAACTCTGCGAGACGTGACGAGACGTGAAAAAGCATGAGAATTTCCTAATACAAAATAGAACTATTACCTTATTTTAGTCTTATTATATTGATGTAATAAGTATATTGAGGTTAAACGCATAGCTATAAACATAAAAACATGTTTTAAACACATAGCGATAAAACATAAAAATATCTTAGAGGAGGGATAATGCTATGAGTATGGCATCAAGGATAAACTATAGGCGAATTATTGCTGCTATACTAATGTTAATACCTTTGATAATTTACCTTGATCTACCATCATATAACTCCGTGAATCCAGAGTTGCTGGGGGTACCCTTCTTCTATTGGTATCAAACCCTATGGCTGGCATTATCGGCAGTTATCTTCGCTGTTGTGGCCATTCTCCTCTATTGGGGTGAGAAATCGTGATAGGCATACTTGGTTGGGTTCTCTTCCTTGCGCTATTCGTGATATTCGTGATTTTGGGGTTCTATGGGGCTCGATGGCGTAGGGGCGACATGTCTCAATTACACGAGTGGGCCCTGGCTGGGAGGAGGCTAGGCACATTCCTCGTGTGGTTCCTCATAGGGGCTGACCTATACACTGCATATACCTTCGTCGCAGTGCCGTCAGGCATGTTCGCCAGCGGCGCCCTATACTTCTTCGCCGTTCCCTACGTCTCCATAACGTTCGCCATAGCCATGCTAACAATGCCTAGGCTATGGGAGTGGTCAAGAAAGCATGGCTACGTGACGGCGGCCGACATGGTTGCCGATAGGTTCTCCAGCAAGGCTCTGGCGGGATTAATAGCGATCACGGGCATAATAGCGGAGCTGCCCTACATAGCGCTTCAAATAGTTGGAATGCAGGCCGTGCTCACAATCATGCTGTACGGCGTGGTTCAAAACGTGGCTCAAGTATCGGATATCGCATTAACCATATCCTTCATAATACTGGCGGCATTCACATTCACGAGCGGACTCAGGGGAGCAACTCTGGGAGCCGNCCTCAAGGATTCCTTGATATTTCTANCCGTGATAGTCCTCATAATAGTGGTGCCCCTCAAGTACGGCGGATTCACGACTGCATTCGCTAATGCCCAAGCATTCGCGCAGCAATTAGCGGCGCATAAGGTGGCCTGGTTGGCGACTGGAATAACCAATCTGAAGCCGGCGGCGTCGCTCATGTGGGGATACACAACGCTATGGTTGGGCAGCGCATTGGCGCTGTTCCTGTACCCACACGCAATTAATGGTTCGCTGAGCTCCCAGGGAAAGAGGCAATTAGCCATGAGCACGGCGCTTCTCCCCATTTACGGCATAGGATTAGCAATACTAGCAATGCTGGGCATACTGGTTTACGCTGATCCAGCCGCAATGGCGATACTAAGCAAATNCCCCCTCAGCACAGCCGGGATACTAGCGGTTCCGGCATTAGCCGTGGCATCATTACCCGATTGGTTGGCCGGAATAGTTCTGCTCGGGATATTCATTGGTGGACTAGTTCCCGCCGCCATAATGGCCATAGCGCAGGCCAATTTATTGACGAGAAACATAATTAAACCACTTTACCCCAACCTTACCCCACACGATGAGACGAGGATATCTAAGTGGGCATCGGTGATCTTCAAATTCATTGCATTAGGCTTCGTATTCGCGGTGCCGGCCACATATGCTATACAACTCCAATTACTGGGGGGAATAATAATTCTCCAAACACTGCCCGCCGTGTTCCTGGGATTAATAAGCAATAGATTAAACAAGTATGCATTAATGATTGGATGGGCCGCAGGGATAGGGTCAGGCCTATACCTAGTGGAGGCGGCCAATCACTTTGGGCCCCTCAAGACCAGTCTCTACCCCATGGCGCACGTACTCGTATTCGTCGGACTCATTTCACTGCTCATTAATCTAGCAGTATCCATAATCTTAAGCATACCAACAATGGCAAAGAAGAGCGAAGCAGTTGCAAAGGAGCAAAACAAGTGAGAAAATCCACGCCCCTCCTTTCCTTTTTTTTAAAAAAAAGGAAGTTAGAGGGTTTTTGTTTCCTCGTACCCGCATCGGGGGCAGTAGAGCCTCTCCACCACTGCATATCTTCCATCTACCTGCTTTAGGGATCTATCCGTGACCCTCAACGCGCCGAAGCATCGGGGGCAGGTGTATGGGCTTGGCCTGTATCCATTGTCTCCCAGTATTCTCCTAACCATGTAGACGCTGACTCCATTCCTCTTCGCTACCTCCCTCATGGATAGCCCCTCCCCGTACATCTTAATTATTGCGTTAATGGTGCTTGGGGGAATGGTTTCCCTCTTGCTCCTGAGCCTCCCCTCAGCCCTTAACCTATCCATGGCTGCCTTGGTTCTCTGCCTAATGAAGTCCCTCTCCATGTTCGCCACGAAGGCGAGGACGGTCCTGAGGAATTGGCGGTAAGCCCCATCCAGGTTCTGTAGGACGCTCTCCTTCTCTGAGGTACTGACTATTAGGAGCCCCATCCTATTCTCCACTATATCCAGCAACCTAAAGAATTCCTGGAAGTTCCTCACGAGCCTCGACACTTCATACACTAGTAACGCTATTGGTTTAGGGGTGAGCGTTGGGGCCTCACTCACCATGCTGTGAAAGGCTGGTCTATCCATGACGCCGGTGCTCCCACTAACGGCGAAATCCACGTAATGCTTCACAATAGTGAATCCCCTACTTGACGCCCACTTCTCCAGGTAAACGCGTTGATTCTCGGGATCCTGCTCCTCAGTGGAGACCCTAATATATGAAACCGCTGGAATCATTTTTGGCTAATCCATGAATACATAAGGCTTTAAAGGATTCGCAGAGGCTTAGCCAGTATTATTTATCGGCATTCCATCATGCTTGGGAACCCATTAGCAGCGTCCCTAGCTATTCCATGACCTTAACGAGGCGTTGGGTTAACCTCGGCCAATTTATTGTGGAGCGCCTCATTGCTCTTCCCATTTGCGTGTCCACTCAATGGTAACGCTATACGTGCAGGCAATGTAAACCAAACAAATCAACTTAGAAACATAAAAACCAGTGGTTCCGAGGCGGCATCTCGCCATATATTGGTTTTTCCCATTAGGAATTGAGTTGTCTCCCCGCACTGCTTAGCGATGCTGCTGCTTGAACCACGTTGCCTATCACGAAGACCGCCGGCGACTCCAATTCATCGCCATTCACATCCCTTAGCGTGGTGAACACTATTTTCTCTCCATCCATGAATGCCTTGCTTATGGCTGCCACGGGCGTGGCTGGGCTTAATCCTCCGGCAATTAATTCCTCCGCTATTTCCCTTATCCTGTGCCTACCCATTAGCACAACTATTGTATCGACCTTGCCCGCCAATTCCCTGAAGTTAACGAATTGCCTGCCTTTATTGGGATCCTCCGTGCCGGTCACTATGGCAACGCTGCTGGCTATGCCCCTGGCCACTAGGGGCACTAGAAATCGCTCTGGAGCCGCTATTGCGCTAGTGATGCCTGGGATAACCATGCATTTAACCCCATTCCGCAACAACTCGAGGCACTCCTCAAACCCCCTCCCAAACAGGAATGGATCTCCACCATGTAGCCTAGCAACAATCTTGCCCTCCCTAGCCCTCTGCAGCAGCAATTCATTGATCTCCGCCTGCTCCATCACGTGATGCCCCAACTCCTTCCCTGCAAACACCAGCTCCGCATCCGGCCTCGCCAATCCCAGTAAATCACGCGGAATTAACCTATCATACACTATCACGTCGGCCTCCTTAACTATGCTGAGCGCCTTCATGGTTACGAGCCCCAGATCCCCAGGACCAACGCCAACTATGTACACCGAGCACATTTATGCGATTAATGGGATGCGGCTTTTATCCTTTCCCACTTTAACGCAACTTTTAATAGGCATGAGGGGGCCGAGGCCATATGCAGGTCAATAAATATGATCTATATCTAGATGTGGATTATGATAAATTATCCTATAAGGGCAATGTTAAGATAGAGATGGGCAGCGAGTCGCCGTTCTCCCTCAACGCGGTCGACTTATCGATACTGGGAGTGAAGGTTGATGGGAAAACAATTGATTATGCGTATGATGGGAAAACCATAAGCATAAGGTCGCCGGTCGAGAGACTCGTTGAGGTGGAGTTCGAGGGCAAGGTGCCCGACTTATTGATGGGAATCTATAGGGCTCCCTATGAGGGGGGCTACATGATAACGACGCAATTCGAGGCCACGGGGGCGAGGCGCATGTTTCCATGCATTGATCACCCCGCATATAAGGCTATATTCAAGGTAACCATTCGAGTCAGGGATGGGGTGGACGTGATATTCAACACGCCGCCGCGTAACGTGACCAAGGATGGGGACAAGAAAGTGATTGAGTTCCAGGAGACTCCGAGGATGTCAACTTACTTGCTTTACGTGGGTATAGGCAAGTTCGAGGAGATCAAGGATAAATTAGGCAGCATCGACATCATTGTCGCGACTCCGCCCGGCAAGGCGAGGAGGGGGGCATTCGCCATGGATGTGGCTAAGAGGGTCATCAAGTATTATGAGGATTACTTCGGCATACCTTACCAACTCCCCAAGCTACACTTAATAGCCGTGCCCGAGTTCGCGGCGGGCGCCATGGAGAATTGGGGAGCCATAACTTTCAGGGAAACCGCTCTCCTAGCCGATGAGAACAGCAGCGAGGGGGAGAGGAGGAGAGTGGCGGAGGTCGTGGCTCACGAGTTAGCGCATCAATGGTTCGGGGACCTAGTCACAATGAAGTGGTGGGATGATTTGTGGCTCAACGAGAGCTTCGCCACATTCATGAGTTACAAGGCAATCGACCACTTATTCCCCGAGTGGAGGCACTGGTATGACTTTCTCCTAAACGAGACCGGGGGCGCCATGATGAGGGACTCCCTGTCCACCACGCATCCAATACATGTGCCGGTCAATAAGGAGGAGGAGATAGAGCAAATATTCGATGAAATAAGTTACGGCAAGGGCGCCAGCATACTGAGAATGATTGAGGCATTCATCGGGGACGAGGCGTTCCGCAATGGCCTCAGGAATTACTTAAAGGCACATGAGTACGGCAACGCCACGGCGGGGGACTTATGGAGCAGCCTAGAGACGGCCTCGGGGAAGCCCGTGATAAAGATAATGAGCGAATGGATAAATAGGGAGGGGTACCCGGTCGTGACCGTCACTAAGGAGGGGGACAACGCCAAGTTGAGCCAAGCCAGGTTTAAGTTAGCCGGCGATGAGGGGGGCAAGTGGCCCGTGCCATTGACTTACCACATTAATGGGAGGCGGGAGTCCCTTCTCATGGAGGAAAGCACGATAATTAAGGGCCCCATCTCATCCCTTAAGCTGAACATCGATCAGACGGGTTTCTATAGGGCTAGGTACTGGGATTGGGAAGTGGCTTGGAGGGGCGCGGAGTCGCCCATAGATAGGTGGGGAATAGCGACGGATATATATGCCCACTTACTGCAGGGCGGCATTAAGTTACGGGATTACTTGGCCTTCATATCCAGGTTCAGGAATGAGGAGGATTACTTACCTGCCTGGGAAGTCTCGTCTCAATTATCCACCTTATTCGCGATAAATATGGCTACACGCACGGAGAGCGCGGAATTCCATAGATCCCAATTAAGGCTCCTCGAGGGCCGCAGCGACGCGAACAGCGTGCTCCTGAGGGGAATAGTCGCCGCTAGGCTTGTCCAGGTCGATGATGAGTACGCTAAATCTTTGGCTAGCAGTATCTCTAGGTTCGAGTCGCTTGATCCAAATATGAGGAGGGCCGTTGCCACGGGGTACGCCATCGCCGGGGAGAAACCATTCGAGACCTTATCATCCCTCTACTTCAAGTTAAGGAATGATGAGGATAGGGTCAAGGTGCTTCTATCCATGATGAGCATCCGAGACCCAGCCGAGTACGCATTGGCGCTGGGGCTACTGCTCTCGGGGGACGTGAAGAGGCAGGACGTGGGCTCCGCATTCGCTGCTGGGGCCTATAACCCATTTGTTAGGAGGCTCACATTATCCTGGTTAAAGATCAACATTAATAAGCTTAGGCAGCTTTACCACGCCACTGGAACGCTTTCCAGGGTGATGGAGGCCGCAATGCCGTTCCTGGGCCTCGGTCAAGAGGATGAATTGATTGGGTTCCTCAATGGACTTAATGCGCCTGAAATGGAGATAGGCATAAAGGTAGGAGTGGAGCTCCTCAAGATCTATGGGAAGCTACTATGAGGTACCTAGCCCTAATCGCCGTGCTGCTCGTGGCTTCATCCATCTGCGTAAGCGCATCTCAAGTGGTCCTGAGGCCCTACAGCGCATTGCCGATAAACATCAGTGATTACTGGAGCGACTATAGCTTATGGTTCCATGTATCCGCTAATTCCTCGCTGGATATCTATGTGCTTAATCAAACCCAGTACAGCGAGCAGATGAATTGGCCCTCTCCCCGCTATGTGGGGCTCAACATCAATGGATCCATTAATATTGGCAAGGGGAATTGGTACTTGATTCTACGGAACCCCAGCAACGCGTCCGTAATGGTTAATTACTCCTATGGCACAATACCCATTAACCCATTCCTATCTTATTCGGGGCCCCCGGCGCCAATAGGCCTAGCGGATTACGGCGTCCTAAATGAGTCGGGCTCATTGGTTCCATACGAGGTGTTAACCAATGAAGTGGTGGGGACTGCCTCAATATATTACATTAATGTGTCGAGCAGCGAGCCAAGGAACTCGGCGCCACCGCACGCGGCGTCGCTTCAATTGAATGTGGTTCTTCAAGTCAACTCAACCAAGGGTCGATACGCTTATTGGCTTCAGAACGTGGTGGCGATAGATACCTCCTCCATGACTTACGACGTGATAGATAACGTGTGGAACATGAGCAGCCCAAACGCTACCTTGAGCAACTCATCAATAAGGGGCAGCGGCAGCGTCGCGACATCCCCCAGCGGTTACTTTTACTGGTATGGCTACGCTAATCAAAGCTATTCCCTTCCCCTAAATATCAATTTAGTGACGTGGATTCAAACGCTTGATTCCGGCGTCGTAATTCACTTCGCCTACTATAATGGAAGCAAGGAAATCAATTATGATAACGTCACTATCCCGGTCCAGAACCCAAGGGCAGCGATAACGATTAATGGGTATCACATGGTTGGGGAGGGGCCTTATTATTACGATGCGGAGCTCGTGCTTGGGGGTGATGGGAATGGCTCTGAAGCGATAATTAACGACATAAATGCATCGCTGCACCTCTATTACTTAATTAATGATAGTTATTCATTGCCGAGAGGCATATACGTATTTGGCAGCAACACGGCCGAGACAGTGAATGGGGTAAACTCCATCTATGAGAATGGGGGGGCACAATTAGTTCAGGGAATCCCTAGGCTTGGGGTGCCCTTCATAGTTGAATTAACCATAATAAAGCAATACATGCCGAGCATGGTTGTAGATGAGGGCGTGAATGCCTCCATTAATGCAACCATATANGTGGGCGGGGGAGACCCACCATACACTTATTACTTGGTGCTGGATGGCGTGACGAGAAGCAGTTACACCACTGACGAGGCTTTCCATGCCTTCAAGATATATGGGGGCAATCTATCCCTCGGAACCCATCATTATCAAGTAGTGGTGAGGGATTCAAGGGGAACCGAGGTCTACTCGGGAGTTGGCAACATAGAGGTAATGAGTGATCCCCGCCTCAATGCCGGCCTCAACGCGTCTATTCTAGATGTCGGCCAATGGATCAGGGTCAGCGCGGCTGGGGTTAATGGGACGCCGCCATATAGCTACGAGGTACTCGATAACGGTAGTCCAGTCACGGGCTTGATTCGCGGTGAATTAAGCCAAGTCATTCAAATGAATGAGTCCGGGATCCAAGTCATAACGGTAATCATGAGGGACTCGGGAGGCTTCGCCCTGAACAAATCATTCACGGTGATGGTTAATCCAGATCCATTGCTACACCTATCAATTAATGCCACAAGCATTGATGCTGGACAAACAGTTCTAGTGAACCTAAGCACTAGCGGAGGCACTCCACCATACAATTACGAGGCGCTCCTGAACTCAACTAGGCTTAATTGCACAACCATGTGTAGCCTACGGTTAGGCGTGGGGAGGTACGTGCTTAACGCCACCGTGAGGGACTCAAGCGAGTACAGCGATTCTAAGGCGGCGAGGATCACGGTGAATCCCGACCCTTCCCTACTGATTTCCCTTAATGCAACCACCATAGATGAGGGCGAGGAAGTCTCGCTGACCCTTAATGGAGCTAATGGGACGCCGCCATATAGTTACGAGGTGCTTCTCGATGGCGCGGCGATTGGGGTGGGGCAATTAATTAGGCCCGGCATTGGGGTGCATAATCTCACCGTTATATTGAGGGACTCTGCTAATTATACCATTAGTAGAAGCGCGGCGATACGGGTTAATCCCGATCCTGTAATTAATGCCTCGCTAATCCCCGTATCAAATTTCGTGCTGGATAATTACGAGGCGCGTGGAGCGGTTACCATTAGTGATGGGTCGCCGCCATATAGAGTTGAGTGGTTCTTGAATGGAGTGGAGGTGGCCAATGGAAATGATGCAACCATTAATTTGACCAGGATGGGGGTGAATAACGTGACCATAATTGTGCTCGACTCGGCGGGGCGAGGGGCTCGGTATAGTTTCTCGATTGATTATGGCTATGATATGCCCCGCATTATTGCCTTGATAGCGATCGGGGTCTTAGTCATAGCTTTATCAATCCTTTTAAGGAGGGGTAAGAAGCTTTAAAAATTAAGCAATAATGATCGGCCTCCATGAGGGGCAACAATGCATTCGGTTTTGTATATATGCTATTGATAATAGTAACCATGACGTTCGCCGTTAGGGCTAGCAATAACATGTTGATGACGACGGTGCCTCTCCTGGCTAAATACTTCTTTAACTACAGCAACACCGAGATAGGGATACTCGCCGCGTTAATGTCACTAGGCACATTCCTCGCCACGATCCTAGTGAATGCGAGGCTGGATGCAATTAAGCGGAGGAGAGCATTCATGGCCTCATCCATAGGCTACGCCATTGTTCTCCCCCTCTTTTACTTGGCTAATCCCATCTCGCTATGGGCGTTATCGGCCGCGGCTGGAGTGGTTCTCGGCAATATAATGCCCAACATAATAACCTCCGCCGGGCTCCTGCCCGACCGTAGAGCCAGGGAGAGGCTTTTATCCATATACACGTTGTCGCTCAGCGTTAGCCTAGTGGTTGGACCCGCCATTGAGGCATTAATACTTAAACAATTCAGCATTAGATCATCATTCCTATTCTTTGCGCCCATGGGCATAGCGGCGGCCGCATTATCCCCCCTCATAGCGTTTCCCCAAGGCGAGGAGAGGAGAGGGGGGCGAGTCAAGGTGTTATCGAATCCCGGATTTAAGACGGCCACGTATAACATATTGGCATATAACATACCATTCTCGACGCTCACCGCGTTTGGCGGAATATACGCCGTGTCCCAGTTCCACGCCTCTTACTCGACGGCCACGGGCCTCTTCTCCCTCTTCTTCACGACATCGCTCCTGGCTAGGCTTTACCTATCCATAAGGCCGGTCAATAAGGTGTGGATCCCAATGGCGACCTCGGTCTCCATGACTGTCCTGGGCCTCATCCTAATGACCATAGCTAGGAGCGTGGATGAGTTGGCCGGTGCCCTCCTGGTGCTGGGCGTCCCGCATGGATTGACCTATCCCTTATCCCTCATCTCCATAACGAGGACCTTTAGGCCGGAGGAGCGGAATGCGGCTAACAGCCAATTCTTCGCCGTAATGATGCTTATAGGCATAGCTACGCCCACCCTCATGGGCCTCGTGGCGGACGTTATTGGGCTTAGGTATGTTTTCGGCGTGTTGGTGATATCGTGATTAGGCGCAATGTGGAGGCCGTGGATAAGGCTGCCCAATTAATTCAATGAATCCATGCCAGCTGGATTAAATGGATAAGCATATTAATAAAACGAATAGCAAACCTCGCTCCTTCCAGGGGCGGGGTGAAGCTTGAAAAGGAGGACTATTTCCCTTTAATGTCCTCTTCCGGTCAATTTCTTGAGAATGGGGGGGGGCGGGAGCCGACTTCTCCCGCAATACCGGGAGGAGGATCCGCGAATGCGGAGGCCGAGTAGCGCCCGTAATGGGGCGTAACCCTCTAGACCTCGGGGAACCCCCACCCTCAAGGCGGGGAGGAGGTCAGCTCTGAATAATTCAGACCGAGGCGTATCTCCACGGCAAAGCCAGCGCTCAATATTATTCTAGGCCGCCCACTATTGGATCCCATATATTCAATCATTTTGCTCACCTTTTTAAATCCAAACCGCCACATAACCATGTGGAAATAAGGAGGGAAATCTTGAAGCTAATCAAGGATGATGAGGAATTCAGAAAAGAGTTAATGGATGCTCTGGGGATAAATAATATATCTATTGCTCTGAAGGACATTGGAGACTCCATTAAGGAACTCGCGGCAAGATTAGGTTCCCTCACGGAGCTTCAGGAACTACTTAGCAAAAGCATTATCTCATTAGCCGAGGCACAGAAAAAGACCGAGGAAAACATAACGAAGTTAACTGAAAGAGTTGATCAATTAGCNGAAGCACAAAGAAAAACAGAAGAAAGACTAGACCAATTAGCTCAACGAATAAATGAGTTGGCTGAGGCTCAAAGAAGAACCGAGGAAAGGCTAAATAAATTAACTGAAAGAGTTGATCAATTAGCTGAAGCACAAAGAAAAACAGAAGAAAGACTAGACCAATTAGCTCAACGAATAAATGAGTTGGCTGAGGCTCAAAGAAGAACCGAGGAAAGGCTAAATAAATTAACTGAAAGAGTTGATCAATTAGCTGAAGCACAAAGAAAAACAGAAGAAAGACTAGACCAATTAGC
>LOBW01000028.1 GCA_001516585.1 Thermocladium sp. ECH_B | reverse complement strand
TAGGTTAATAGTGGGTTGCCCGGCAGCGGCGGTGGAGTCGTGTCGTTGGTTACGTATATGTAGACCACGAACCAAATGGGCCTATTCATGTGGTTGTAGACCAGTATGTATGTATTGATGGTTTGGTTCACGGCCACTGAGGTTGGGTAACCCCCAATCCTGCCCCCAGGCCCCAGTAGGCCTATGGCTGAGAACTGGGTCGCCTCAACCCCGGTGAGGCTGTGGGCAGCTAGGAATACTGCGAGGACTATGACGAGCCCGGTTAAANCGGCCAGGACCTCGCTATCGGTCAAGAAGCCCCTCGCCTTACCGCCGCCTAGGGTTGCCCTATCCCCGCCCCTGAACCTAAGCCAAAGCGAACCCACCAACTCACGGCGCCTCAGGTAGAGGAGCGTTAAGGCGCTCACCGCTAAGGCGCCCAAGGCCCCATAGGCCACGGCCTCGAGGAGCCTCCCCTGCTCAACCTGCCTAGCCAAGGCTGGGGCCCGGTTGAGTATGCTTGATGCTAACCCCGCCGCCCCGTCGTATTGGCCGGCCTCGGTGAGGTTTATGGCTTCGTTGAGCGTGGCCACTAGCCTTGTTACGTTCCCGCCCTCAGCCCCTATGGCCGATACGTTGCCGTAGGCCAGCAGTAGGCTCCTTGGGGGCTGCGGCGCCTCAAGGGCCACTATGACTAGGCTTAATGCCACGAGCACCAGCACCGCTAAACCAATTAACTTGGCCACATGAGGCATTGGTGGGCGTGTTAAAATGTATTGCTCTTTATTGGCTAAGGCATTTCAACCTAGGCATTGATTGGTAGTGGAGTTAGGTTTGAGGGTTTGCGCCGCCGAGCTGCTTAGTAGGCTTGGGTTTAGGGCAATTGATTTGGGTTAAGGTTATGGGGGTTGTGGTTGGCGAGGTGACTTAATAGCCGAGGATGAGTGCGGCAATAGGTACTCCGTTTAGGTTAAGGCCGGTAAGGTTGACGTGAGTGGGGTTAGGTGGGCGTACACCAATGCCAAGTTGATCAACGCAAGGCCCCTTGTGTTGGCTAGGGGATCCAGTGATGTTTCATGGATATGGGGATTGCCATATGGTAGTCGCCAACGCCGTGGCTGCCTGGATTTACGGGGCTGGGGTTAACAATGGGATGCTGCCGGGTATTGGGGAGTGGCTGGTAATGTCCCCATTGAGGCTTTGGTGGTTGGTACGGTAGGCTTAGGGACCCCTTTGATGGGTTTGTTGCTGCTCTCACCATTAAAAGCAATGGGTTTATTAAACTCAGCCCCATTAATGATTTCAGTAGCACTAAAGGCGGGTAACCTCCAAGAAACCCTCGCCCCACAAGGGTGGGGAAGAGGTCAGAGCGCCCGGGTGCCGTCTCTATTATTTCATAGCATAATACTTTATAGGGGGTTTTCTCTCCCTTCTTTATGTCTAATTCCCTGTGCCTTAGTGGCTCAGTTGCTGGGAGGGTTTTGGAGTTGGCTGATTCCCTTGGGTTGAGTCCCGAGGATTACGTGAATGCCCTGCTGGAGAGGGCTGCGCCTAGGCGTAGGATTGACTTGATGCCTCTGGGTTTTAAGGTTAAGGTTGCTGAGACCATTGCTGAGGTTGCCCTGGAGACGCTTAGAAAGACACTTATCGTTTGGAGCGGTGGTAAGGATAGCACCGTGGTGAGGGTGGGCAGGGCGCAGGATAAGGAGGGAATAATGGAGCTGCTCAGAAAGTATGGATACATGTGAAACAGCTATGAGGAAGCCGAACGTAGTAATACTAGTCATTGACACGCTGAGGGAGGATTACTCAAGCGGGNTAGAGGCGCTTAGGGAGCTTGGCTTCATTAAGTATGAGAACGCCATAGCGCCGGCGCCATGGACTGTACCAAGCCACGCCAGCCTAATCACGGGAATGTACCCAAGCCAGCATGAAATACATGAGTCGAGGGGTGTGAGGACTAATGATGAGTTGGCCGACATAGCCAGGGTTAGGATGAGGCAACTGAACTACGGTATAATTGGTGAATTAGAAAATGATGGATATGAGACAAGAGTAATAACAGCAAACGGATACATAACACCGCTCTTTGGGTTCAACGCTAAGGATACTATCATGGTTTCATTTCTTAATCCTTGTTTTAGATTAATTTACCAGGAAAGACCTAATGAGCTAAGTAAATTGTTAAGAAAGAAGTATGGGGGAAATAAGGTTAGGATGTTTCTGGACTTGATGAATGAGGGACATATACGTGATGCAGTAGACGGCTTAGTTTACTACATGTTGATGCGATTCTGCAATGTATATCGGAACCTTATTGAGCTAGGGCATAAATTAACAATCTATGATTTAACCATGGAGAAGGGCTCTAGCCAGGTAATTAAGATTTTAAAGAATGCTAAGTTCTCACAGCCATTCTTTCTACTTATAAATATTATGGAGGCTCATAGCCCGTACTTACACAATGACCTTAATTATAAGTTGCATAATGAGGCTATTACAAAGTGGGTGATTAATAATGGTACAGATGATTCGGTTATAGAGGAGCTAAGGAAGAGCTATCCAAGGCATGCCGCTTATGCTGTTAAGAGGGCTGTGGAGATTGTTAGGGCGCTTAAGCCGTACTTAGATGATTCGCTGGTAATTGTTACTTCGGATCATGGCGAGCTACTTGGTGATGGTGGTTTAGGCCATGGGTACTTCTTGAGGGATGGGTTACTTAGGGTTCCGCTGTGGGTTAAGTGGCCCAGTTGGGTTAAGCCACCAAAGCAGGTGGGGTCGNTTGTAAGCTTAACGCAGGTTCCGTCAATAATTAGGGCGGTTATTGATAATGAGGAGCCTAGGGTTGGTTCAAGTGTAGCTATATCAGAGAGCTTTGGAATANCTCCAGGTCACTTAGTAGATGTTTCAAAGCTAAACTATGAGAAAGCCCTTAGGCTACTTGCCCACAGGGTAAGGGTTTACACGAGGCATGGTGTAGCTACGTATAATATTGATTTTGGGGAGTTTGAGGAGATTAACGGTGATGAGGATGAGTTAATGAAGATGACCAGGAGTTTAATCAATGGCCTTGATCCATCTGGGGGTTACTTCGATTGAGGTTTAATGCGCAGGTAGTTTTCCCTCAATCCTGCTTTCCATATAAACTTCAAGGTTTTAGCGTATATGCGCATGGGTTTGCATACTTTAGCTTTACCCTGTTTCATGCGAGAAGTAACACACCAGTACAGCAGGACACCCTATGAATCTCAACATTAGCAAGAGATGGAATAAATTTACCCCAAGACAGGAAACCATCTTTACTTCTACGCTCTTCAAATTTGTAAGGAAAGACAAAAACTCGTTAGTGGAGATCTGCGCCCCACTGTACCAAATACCATTGGTAATTACCAAAAGTTTCATTATGTCTCAGAACTGAAGAAGACTTATAAGTATTATTTTCACACGATTCTAACTGCGAACCATAAATAGTGTAGTTACTTAAGGAACTTAATAAGTGGTTCCTTAATATGGTCCCAATTACGTTTATTTAGGAGGAATTCTCCGAGCCTTTTGACGTAAAAGGGTTTCCAATACTCAACATTCTTTAGATAGTCGGAGATTGCATTAACTAACTTATTAAGTGAGGATTCCCATATCACCTCATTGGTGTAGTCTTGCCTGTCTACATAAAAGCTATGCGTTAGCTTGGCAATGGGGGTACCCATTAACACTGAATCTATGGATCCCAGTCCTAATTCTTCATCAATGCACCTCTCAATGTATAGATCGGAATCTGCGAGTAGCTTTAGGAACTGTTCTCTTGGCAGATAAGGCATCCATTTCACCACTAGATTACCTATGTATTCTTTTTTAGCGGTGGCTGATGGATTGATTATAATGAATTCTATTTCCTTATTAACCTGCTTGCTAACTAGTTTCATAAGGGTTAATAGAGAATGCTCCTTCAATAACCTAGGTGAATCACCAAACGATGCATAAGTCATAACCTTTATTGTCTTTCCATCGTTATTTTTGACACTCTTACTCTTTTCCATGTATTGCTGTATTTCCTCCGGAAATATGAATTGAGGAATAAGAATAAATTCATCATATATTTTGTTTGCTTCACATGCAGTGATGCTATGGCATATGTATAAATCAATTCTATTAAATAATCTAGTGAAATTCCATTGCGAAAGAAGATATAAAGCACCAGCTTTAATCCTAGGTGGTGCCTGAGTTATAGCCCCCGAAAGCTCATTGTAAATAAATCCATGAATAAATAAAGCTACCTTCACTCTATTGTTGATGAATATATGCATTTGAGGCGGTATTGAACCAGTAAAGATTATGTCTTGGTATTGCTGAAGAAACCGCATTTTTTTAATGTAGGAAAATGCCTGACCGAGTAAGTTCCCATCTATTACCACTCTATCAACCGCCATCCCCTCTCTCTTAAGTGCCTCAAGAAGCTTCTCGGTAATGTAGCGAACGCCTCCTATGCCTAAGGGACCTACGACGGCGGTTGAGCCCATATTAAAATGGATCCATTATTACCATTAAAAAGTATATCACCATTATAAATAAGTACATGGCTAAATATGCCAGGTTCATAAACTCCAGGCATTTCCATGGCCCCTTGCCTTAGCAGTACTAACCCTCTAAAATTTCGTAGATACATCGAGTTAATGAATAATCCATAAGAACCAGCATATAAAAGCTTAACATTATTATATTCAAATCCTTGATACTGAGGAATTATCCATAAATACTTGTAAGCAAGGAATAGACCACTCCGCCAATCAGTTAGGTATAAACCAGGCCCCAGAATATGTGAAAGGGCAATTAACTGCGATGCGTCATCATAGCTTATCAAGCCATTTACGGAATAGCTATATTGATTAGCTGTATATGGGTTTCCAGGCGCAAATAACCCTGAATATGCAAAGGCAATGATAGTAACCACTAAAAGCAGAGAAGAAAAAATACGACCACCACTCTTCTCCGCGAGCACCTTAAACGCATAAGGCGCCAGGATAGCTAACACCGCTGCTGACGGCAATCCGAGGTATCGTGGTAAATCTGCAGCTGGAAACACCGATGCACCTATATATGCAATCACTAGGAACATTTCAGAGAAGAATGCTAAAGCCCTTGCAGCTCCTTTACCNCGCAGAAATACAAAGAGACCTAGTACAGCAAGCGTGGATAATGCCAAGTTACCAAGAGATGAAGTTGGAGGACTAGGTACAGGCACTGTTGCCGAGAGTATTCTTGCACCCCGCAGAAATGCTAATACGGCATTTAACACACCGTTGTAAGCACCAGTCAATTCGAATAATAACGTAGTATAGGCTGCATATGCTATAAAAACAACTAACAAATAAAGCAGTAAATTTGTCACACTTTTTTTCCTGGTGGTAATCCAGAGAACCACCATAGTTATGACCATCCAAGTAGCTACACCACCATGTCCAAAAACGCCAGCCGCAAGTAAGGGAACTAAGGTAACCGGTGTCAATTGCGGCAGGAAAGCGGTAAGGAATAGGCTTAGTGAATATACCTCTGGTATGTACCCTACGGACCATATAACAGCGAGTGGTGCGATGAGCAGCAGCAAGGATGCTTGAGGGTTAGATATGCCGGTGAACCTCCTTGATAATAGGTATATCAACAATGGTAATTGAACCAGATAGATTAGGCCAAGCACAACACTGGCCCAAGTGGCATTCATTCCGCTTGTAACTGATAACATAGCATAAGTCAGAGGTACCATGGGAAAAGGATATGCACCTTGTTTAATTGTCGCTGCAGCAATATGGTCCAATTGGCTTATTTGAGTAGCCCAGATTATGTCTCTCCAAGTATCATTGCCAAACGAAGGGGTATAAATCGAGTAAAGAATGACTATGGAGACCCCCACTATCGCCGTGGCTACCATAACCTTCTTCATAGGCTCTTCACGTGCAAATGCAGTTACTGTTAATGCCGCCGCTAATGCCACCACATAGCCCAGACCAGTCCGTCTGAGAAGAAGAATCTCTACCTGACTCACAGCGTATACTGCTATGGGTAGAAACCATAGCGAGAAAGGCATCCTAAACGTTGGTATCTCTTTATTTTTGCTTCTGTTTACACCAGTAGGCAAGAGTAATGCTGAGACTGCCAAGACCAAAGTTACCTCTATATAGATTAATAAATTAATACTTAGGCGGTTAGCTGCGTAAAGCGCTGCAAAAACCAAAGCCGCTGCAACTAGTAAAACTGTAATTACGCTATCCTGCTTCATGACGCTCCTGTATTTGATGGCTTTATATGCTTAGCTCTATTAAATGAAACAAGATGTTGCCTAAGCTTGATGCCTAAACCTTTACATTGCAATAGCATGAATGCTTCACTCTAACTAAGGTTATAATCCCTAATCCCAGAAGCCGAGATTGATTAGCATCATAGTCTTGGCACTAACACCGCTGGACTAAGCTGTGTCTTTGTAATTTTTAAGTAACTCCTTAATGCCTAACTCAAGCTTCATTTTGGGTTCGAACCCTAACTCCTTCTTAGCCCTCGTTATGTCAACCACCGAATACTTAATATCACCGGGTCTGGATGACTCATATATGAGCTTCAGATCCTCCTTACCCGCCATCTTGATGATGAGTCTTGCCAATTGATTTATTGTTATTGCCTCACCACTACCAATATTAAACACACCCCTAGCTTCTTCGTTCTTAAGCGAAATCATTATAGCATTAACGATATCACTTACATGCACGAAGTCCCTTGTTTGCTCACCATCACCGAAAATAATCAGTGGCTCACCCTTAGAAACCCTTCTAATAAACTCACTAATAACACCAGCATATGCTCTCGACTGCTTTGGCCCATAAACATTGAAAAACCTAAGAACTATAGACCTAAAACCATACNGAGCAGCGAAAGCGTTAACAAAAGCTTCACCAGAAACCTTACTTGCAGCATAGGGCGATCTAGGCATTAATGGGTGATCCTCAGATATTGGCACCCTGATGGGTTCACCATAGATAGCGCTTGATGATGCAAATATTAGGATACTAACGTTTTTAGATGTGCTAACTCTCTTCTGATTTTAGTGAATCAAGCATCCACTTAGTCATATCTAAACTTGATAATGAATGGTCTATGATACAGGTATTCGGGTATCCATGGATAATGTTCAAACTCGGTAACGACTAATTGTATCTCATTAAGTGGAGGAAACATCATTAAGTTGTAAAAATATACTGAATTGTAAAAATATACTGAATGAATAATTACATCATCTTTTCTATTTGGCTTATTCATTAAGAGATTTTTAACGGTTTTTCCAGCTCTGTATGAGAATAAAGGCATTTCCTTGAAATAAAATCGTGAACCCGTAATAGGAGGTGGTATACAAAATTATATTAACATTTTCGGTTGTGTACTTGCTAATTGGATTTTTACAGATAGAGATAATAGTTACTTCATGACCATACTTGGCTAAACCTTTTGCAAGACCCCACGTAAGTTTTTGATCGCACCACCCTTAGTGGATGGGACCGGTTCCCGCAGTCCAAGAATTATTATATTCATCTTAAGACCGCAGCATAGATTTCTTTCATCTTTGACGCAAAAACCTGCCAACTATATTTCTCTACTGCAGTTTCTCTTTGGCTTTTGCGGCTAGTTTATTTCTGAGGGTTTCATCATTAATTAGCGTAAGCATCCTCATTGCTAGGTCTTTCCAATCCCCCTTCTTGAATAATAGGCCATTTACACCATCAGTTATTACATCGGGTATTCCACCTGCCGTGGAGTCTATTGGGGGTATTCCAGACGCCATTGCTTCAATAAGCACTAAGCCAAATGCCTCAGCTAGTGACGGAAGTACGAGGAGGTGTGCGTTGGAGTATAGTACTCTTAATTCGTCTCTATTTACGGCGCCTGTGAAAATTACTCTAACCTGGTATCCTCCTTTTAGCGTTCAACAATTACCCTGGCGTATGGTGAAGCTTCTGATGCTGAGAAGGAGCTTGTAAGTGGCCCTATAATGGCCAGCTTCACGTGAACAGGCTCCTGGGCAATGTAGTTAAAGGCCTTTAGCAATAGATGTACTCCCTTTTCAGGCGAGACCCTACCCACGAACAATATGTAGTCTCCCTCTTCAAGGCTAAACTTACTTAGGAGCTCACGGTTTCTTAACCCAGGTTTGAAGTAATCAACATCTACACCATTGGGGATGATCACCACCTTATCACCATTAACACCTGCCTTTTCAACTATTGCCCTATACATGGTCTTATTGAGCGCTACAATCGCATTTGAAGTCCTCATCGTGAAGCCCTCCACCAACCTAACAACCCTCTCGCCCAGGTGCACCTTATCCTCGGGCCACAGCGGATTATGGCATGTGTACATAAGCCCGTATGATTGATTGCGGTTAATAGCCAGTGCAAACCCGGCCCATGCCGTATTAGCATGCACTACGTCAATCTCCTCATTCCCCAGGTATTTACCCACTGCCCTACCAAACTGGAGCTCCATGATGATATTCCTCTTGATATTCTGTGCCAGAGGTCTCACTGGAACCTTGACTATCTCCACTCCATCTACATCATTTACCTCAACCGAATTGCCGCCCCACTTAGCATCCATAGCAAAGGCATCTACACCAAGTTTCCTAAGGTGCTTAGCCAATTGGTAAACATACTCCTCCACTGCACCCCCCTTAATTGGCGGTATAGATACTAAGCCGGAGGATACTAATGCAACTCTCATGCTACCATAGCCTCTATTAGCTTTCTATAAAGTGACTTCATGATTCTAGTCTCCAGCTTAATTTCACCAGCATTGCTTCTTGATAAGCTTTCCTCCCTTGCTATATGAAGCACTGGATTACTTGGAACATATATGGAGTCCAGGCCCTTAAGGATTAATTGCATCCCAAAGTACTGTTCATTACCTGGGGCCCTCCTCAACAACTCATGCTCTGGGAACCATGCATCGTAGATGTAGCTTGCCTTAAAACTCATGTTAACACCCCTAAAGGGCAGCGAGAAGCATTCTTTACCTGGAATAAATGGTCCATGAGCGATATTAAGGTTCTTAGCCAGGTAANCCCCCATCCTATACTTCCTCAACAATGGATGTGGACTTTCTAACCACGGCCTAATAGTCCATCGATATAGCTTGGTAACCACCTTATCGTCTGGGGTTGGCATTACCCTCATGTCTTCTAGATTTAAGTGAATGTCCCTGCTTGATATTCCAGCTATATTTGGGTATATGGTATGTAATTTAATGTACCTTTCAATCCACTTACCTAGGGGTATTGCATCATCATCCGTAAATATTATGAGGTCACCCTTAGCCTCCCTTTTACCCATATTCAAGGCGTGAGTAAAGTAGCCACTCTTCTGCTCAACTATCGCACAGGGTAGGTTATTCCTATTGCACAAACCCCCAACATACCTTAAGTCACACTCCTTAACCACAAGAACCACTTCATTAGGCTTCACATTCTGATCCCTAAGGCCAGTAAGCAAGTAGCTTAGGTATTTGCATCCTTTGCTTGGAACTACAATTGAANCCTTCATTTTATATTGCTGTCTTAGCATTATATTTATATAAATCCATGGATTAGTTCCAAGTACCTACTGGCAATGTTAACATAATCGAATTGCCTCACAAATTCCTGCCCATTTTGGGACAACCTTAACTATAACTTTTCATCTTTTAATAGCCTCTCTAAGGCATTAGCATAATCTATTGGATTGTAACTATCTACCCTGATGCCGTTGAATCCACCAATAACGACCTCCTTAGGTACGGCACCTGAGACTACTACGGGTGTCCCGCATGCCATGGCTTCTAGTGATGCATATGAGAATCCTTCGTAGCTGGATGGTAATATTAGAGCCTTTGCACTACACAATATCTTCACCTTCTCCTCCTCAGATATAGACCTCCTCAACGTGATTGATTCATCACTAGGGACATTAACCTGGTCACCAATGATCACCAACTTAACATTATGACCCCTTTTCCGTAGAATTCTAATTGCCTTAATGCTAATTTGCGGATTCTTCACATGTCTTGTACCTATATGCACTATTATGTCTTCCCTGGACTTAGAAGGTTCATAAGATTCCAGTTTCATGGGTATTGGAATCACATCGCACGAGTATCCAAGTACTGTATGCAACTCCCTCTGGTTTTATTACTTACACAAGTTATTTCATCATAACTCTTTAAAATGCTCTTACCGAGGAAGAGGTATCTCCTGAATGTTAAGGCAGGGCCTAAATCATGAACCACAAGTATCTTGGGCTTAAACTTAAGCGGCACAATGCCATTAACAATAACTGCATCCACACCTTTCCTATGAAGTAGCTTAGAGCCATTCCACCACCAANCCCATGTGATTTTCAACCAAGGGTCACCCTGGCAGGGCCCAGTTTGCAACGTGTAGATGGGTATGGTGGTGCTTAAGCCATGCATTTTTGCGAACCAACCTGGAAGCTGATCCTTAGCGATGCCGTTGTAGCACCACGTCATTATTAGTGGGTCATGGCCGAGCTTAGTTAACCCCTCCGCCAATAGGGCTATGAATCTGTTTACACCATCAAGGTGAGTTATGTACTCCCTCCTAATCAACGCTATACGCATTTTACTTACCTTTGTAATCTAGGATTCCTGATACAGTTCTTTTAAGTATAGTTGCATTGTTTCGATCCAGGTTTTTATGGGTGCTTTTAAGGCTATTACTAATTGTTCATTAAGGTATTGTGTCTCTGCGTTTAGGTTCTCTGCTATTTCTTTGGTTATTATTGCTGGTGTTCCTATTGCTAGTGCTTCTGCTGTGAATATGCTGTATGCCTCGTGTCTGCTTGGGTTTATTGCATATCTAGCTCCCGCAAGTAGCTCCAGGTATTTTGTTCTTAGTTGCGGTTCTAGGAGTTCTGCTAGATCCCTGTAATAGTTCCTTATATACTTCTCTAGTTTTTTCCTATATGGGCCTTGACCTATTATCAAAAGTTTAATGCCTAATTTTTTCGCTGTTTGTAGTGCTAATTCTAATCTTTTGTATTTTTCTATTCTACCTGCATAGACCATGTAGTTGCTTTGTTGCCCTTGCCATTTATAGTTCATCACATCTTCCTCAACCCCATTTGGTATTACAACTACTTTATCTTTTGCTTCTGGGTAATGCTTAGTTATTAGGCTGCTTTCTCTACTGCTGACTACGTGGACTACGTCCGCCATCTCTAATAGTTTCCCTACGTATCTTCTCCATACTGTCCAAGCAATTTCCCTCGCAATAGTGTGCCCAGAGCCGTGGTAATGGGGTGTAATCACGAATTTAGCGTTAATATGATTGGATATTAGTAGTCCGGAGTATACGGTTAGTATTGCGTGTACGCTGTGTATGTGAATTAAGTCGGCTTCTCTGTCTAGGTCTGTGAGGAGCTTCTCTAGTTTATTTCTCTGCCTTGGTATGTGGTAGGCATCGCCTGGGCTCCATGTTGGCCACCTAATTACTTCAACCCCGTTTACTTCCTCCTCACGTGATTTACCAATGCTTGGTTCACCAGCTATTACGGTGACTGAGTATCCCATTTTTACTAACCTCTCGGCTACGGACTTTACTACGTATTCTACACCACCTATGTGTGGGTAGTATCTGGGTGCTATGTAGATTATTCTCATTGTGTGTCCTGGTTTAGAGCAAGTATGTAGTGGCTTCCTTTAGCTTCCCTGTGACCGAATCTACTTCAAGGCATAGGATCTCGAGTGTTGTTGTGCCTATCAGCACGATGTCTACGTCGTTTGATACGAGCATGTGTGTATGGGCTTTTCTACCCATTTAGTGAACCCCTCACTATTGGGCAATTAGGCTCCTAACCATCCAATAACATCGCTAAGCCTCCTATTTATCCCAATGTTAACGTCTAATGCAGAGGCTTGCGGCATTATTAAGGTGTTATGCCCGGCTTGTACCAATTTGGCGTGTTCATCCACATGATCCCCAACGATATGATGCTCTCGACCGATTCCACTGTGATGCCCCTTGCCCGCATCATCCTCAACCCGATCAAGTAGGCCGCGAGCGTTAATTTACGTGACAACGCTTGGGCCAAGGCCTCTATGACCGCTTGCCTCAATTGGGTTAAAAGGCTTGAGGACTTGATGACCCCGCCCCTACGAATGTATAGTATCACCGAGTCTATTAAAGCCCTACTCAACGGCTTAATCCTCCACCACACGCCGCTCCTAACCACTCTATGCCTCAAAACAATGAGGAGGCGGGGATTAACGGCCCCAAGCCTATTCATCAAGTAATCCTCAATTAAGGCAACGCCAAACCCATTAAACATTCAATGATCCACCACAACAATTCTTTTTAAGCATTACCTTAGCGAACTACCCCGCCAGGGCGGGGTCTCCGGCAAAAAAGATGGATATTGCTAAAAAGTCAAGATGTATTATTGTTTCTTTTCCTCTCCTTTTTTCTCCTCGGCCTCCAACTTGCTTAGTTCTTCCTGTATCTCCTTTTCTATCTCCTCAATGGGCTTGGGGGGAGGCGTCGTGGCGAGGGCGTATCCAATCCATGCGATTATGCCGAAGATGGCCGCCACGCCGATGAAGGCGGTTAACTCTATTACTAGGGCCTTCCATGGGGAAAGGAACACCAGGTAAGCATAGGCGATTATCACTATTATCGACACAATTAGCAGGGCGCTGCCCACGGCTTTATCGCTAGGCATGGAATGAGGGGAAGGAGGGCATTTATAAGCGTTGCTATTCGATGCGCCGAGCCCCCTCACTTTCTACTTCCCCGTTCGGCAAGCCGAGGCCGATCACGCCGCGCCTGGAGGAGCCGAGCCCCGCGTCCCTCCTGATCACGAGTAGGTACTCCTGGAACTGGCGGGCCGTGAACGTGGCGTAGTGATGCGCCAACATGAGGAGCCTATTATAGTTGAGGGGATTAACGTATTGGGACAAGAGGAAGCCCGCGTCCCTCCTCCAATCATACTCGTAAAACATCTTGCCGGGCAACTCATTCCCCAGGAACCTCCGCTCGTGAATTGGGACCTCCACGAGGAGCGGCAAATCGGTTTCCCTAGCCTTGACGTGAAACATAACTATTCGGGGCAATCCGAGGACCAAGGAGGCAGCATCGATCCTCAACCCGGCGTCCCTGGCCCTCCTCTCCATGGCCCTCGCAAGGGAGTCCACATCCATGAGTCCCTCCTCCTTAAGGCGAATATCCACCGCGCCAATCAACATCGGCCGCGAGACCCCCCTGGCAACCCCGGCGCGCCTCGCCATGGAGTCCAGGAGGAGGGAATCGCCCAAGTACTGGTCAATCGCCTTCTCCAGGAGGAGCCGCGCATCCCTCCCCCACTCGCCGCTCCTCTTCATTAACTCCATTAATTGATGCCTCCACTTCCTCGACCAAGCAATCGAGTATAGCTCGGCTCCCTTGCTTAATAGGCCCAGATCCGCGCCATCGATGTGCCCCGCCAATAATTCCTGGAGCCGCCTAAATAGGAGGTACTCCTTGATTATCTTGAGGTGCGAGTCCTTCGACACGAATAGCGATGTGACGCGGGAGTCGCGGCCCGCCTCCAGGAAATCGATCAACGCCGCGAGGGCCCCGGCCGCCGCCCTGACCTCGGCCGGCCCCGATTGCCCGCCATCCATTGCCAGGATGCGGAGGAGCGACATGACCTTGACGTAGAGGGAGCCATCCATTAGGACATAGTCTGGAGGCGATTCGAGGCTCCTCTTGGCCACCGCCATCTCCAGCCTAGCCATCATGCTCATCCCGGCCCCCGACCCCGGGGGAACGGCGTCTAAATCGATGTCCCTAATGGGGGCTTGGCCCGAGCTGCTTATCGCTATGGCCCTCGCCACCACGAATTCCCTCCCATCGCTTAGCCCAGCCACCTGTATCCCGCCATCCACAGCCACGGCGGAGAGGTCGAGGGGCTCGACCTTATCCACCCTGGTCCACATGTCGTACTTGATCAGCGGCGACAAGTCATCCACGGGCACTGGAGCCAAGACGCCCCGCTTCTCCCTTAGTCGACGCATGAATAGGTCGAAAAATAGGTCCGGCACGACCCCAATGGTTCCCATGCATTAAATCAATGCCGCGTGCGGCACATAAATGGGAGAAAACAAATCAATACTAGTCCACCATAAGTTTCAGAAACATCCAGGAAAGAAGAACCNATTAATGAGGCGAGCCCCTTATTCTCGGCCCAGGGAGCCCTCCATTCNCCTACTGCTTGCCATCCATGAGTATATAGATCTCCGACTCATCGCTTATGCGCNNGGCNTTGCTTGGCNTCTCATCGAACGATATCTTCACCTTATGCATCTCCCTCAACTCCCTCTCCAATGGCCTCAGCACTGGGGGCGCATATATAGTGGCGCTCAATCCCTCGGCCAAACTAATCCTATTCCTATTCTTAAAGGACCAAACGGCGCTGTTGAGCCTCATGAACTCCGCCAATAGCGTGGACAAGCCCTCGCTCCACTTCCCCGCGTCCCCGATCCCCTCGTCATGTATTGAGGCGCCGTGAACTCGGCGCCACACCTCGTCGGTGACGAACGGCATTATCGGGGCCAGCAACTTGAGGGACTCATCCATTACCAGGCGAAGCGCGTGCCAGGCGCCCCTCTGCTGCCTCTCCGGGAAGCCTCCCTCCCTATTATAGGCGCGGGACTTCACTGCCTCCACATAGTGATCCGCGAAGACGTGCCACAGGAAGCCGAAGAGTTCCTGGGCAGCCACATACACATCCAGTTCCTCATATGACTTAATGATGCGCTCCTTAACCCTATTCAACTCGTTAATTATGGCTTCATCCAGCAGCGTCAACTCATAATCGTCGCCGGGGTCCGGGAACGAGTATGCGAAGCGCGCAACATTCCAAACCTTGGTCACGAAGTCCCGCCCAGTCCTAAGCAATTGCTCCTGGTACCTATAGTCATAGCCCAACTTGCCCGCCGCGGCCGCCCAGAAGCGAGTCGCATCCGCGCCATACTTCTCTATTGGATGCATGGCATCGATGACGTTCCCCTTGGACTTATGCATGGCCTCCCCCCTCTCATCGAGCCCCATCCCATTCACCCTGACGCGCGTGAAGGGCGCATCCCCATAGAGTAGGAACGCGCGGAGAACGGAGTAGTAGAGCCATGACCTGATTATTTCATAGCCCTGTGGCCTGATTATGCCGCTTGGGTAAGCCCTCTTGAAGACCGCGGGGAACTTCGTGTAGCCGGAGGCATACATCCAGGAAATGGAGGAGTCGAACCAAGTATCCAGTATCCTATCCTCGCCCACCAGCCTCCCCCTGCACTGCTCCTTGACCTCGGGGGGAGCCTCGTCCCTCCACGGCCTATAGTACTTCCCGCCGCTGGGTAGAATGGGCTTGACGCCGTCCCCCTCCATGCAGTACCATATGGGTATCTCCGTTCCGTAGTACCTCCTCCTGCTGATGGGCCAATCGAACTGTAATGAATTGATCCAATTAACGAGTGCCTGGGAGTACTCGGGCGGGTGAAACCTCATTCTATCCTTAACCAACGCAAGGAGCTTGTCCTTGAATTCCAATTGCTTGAGGAAGAGCTCCCTAGTCACGATCACCTCAATGGGGGTGCCGCACCTCCAGCAGACGGGCACCGAGTGGGCGATGCGTTCCCGCTTAACGAGCAAGCCGCCGGCCTCCAGGTCCTTGATTACCTCCTCCCTGGCCTTGGCCACGGGCAAGCCCGCGTACTTCCCCGTCGACTCGCTCATCCTCCCATCCTGCGTCACCACTATCCTCATGGGGAGCCTCAACTCGTTCACTATGGCTAGGTCCCTCGTGTCGCCGAAGGTGCTTATCATGACTAATCCGCTGCCGAAGTCGGGCTTGGCCGCCGGGTGAGGCAGTATGGGGATCACTTGGCCGAAGATGGGGGCAACCGCGTGCCTCCCCTCCAATCCCCTATACCGCTCGTCCCCGGGATTATAGATGACGGCCACCGCGGCGGCAATGAGCTCCGGCCTCGTCGTGGCTATTATTATGTCCTCCCCCGTCTCCTGAACCCTGAACTTAACGTAATTGAGCGTGGTCTCGCCATCCCTATACTCGACCTCGGCCTCCGCGAGGGACGTCATGCATCTGGGGCACCACATGGTGGGTCTCTCCGCCTCATAGATGAGGCCTCGCCTCCACATATCTATGAAGGTCGATTGAGTCATGGCCCTATACTCATCGCTATCCGTCCCATTCACCCATTGATCGGCCGAGACCCCCCACCTCCTCAACGCGCTGCGCCACGCGTCCTCATACTCGTTCAGGACGGCCCTGCACATCTCGAGGAACTTCTCCCGCGGCACTTCCTGTAGCCTAATGCCGTACTTCTTCTCCACCTGAACCTCCACGGGCAATCCATTCCTATCCGCGTAGAATGGGAAGACGACGCTGAATCCCCTCATCCTGTGGAACCTAACTATCATATCCATTTGGGCATAGGAGGCGAATTGACCTATATGGGGCCTCCCGCTCATGTAGGGGGGCGGAGTATCGATGACTAGGACCGGCCTCCCCTCCTGGATCCTCGTGCCGAAGCGTCCCTCCGACTCCCATGTCCTCAATAACTCCTGCTCCCTCTCAACGCTCCAACGCTTCTCCAGGCTCATAGACGGGGGGCAGCCACATTATTATTAAACATTATCGAAGAAGCTATTCATCCTTGACCGGATTAATCAATTTGCCTATCTTCTCCACCTCGGCCTCCACCGTGTCCCCGTTCTTTAGGAACCTCCCCTTAGCGGCTCCAACTCCCTGGGGGGTTCCCGTGGATATTATGTCCCCCGGCCTCAGCGTTATTCCCTGTGATGCCCAATGAATCAATTGACGCACGTCGAATATCATGTCCCTCGTATTGCCGTCCTGCTGCGTCTCGCCGTTCACCTTGAGGGTCAGCCTAAGGTCGTTGGGCTCCTCCAACTCATCCCTAGTCACTATCACTGGGCCCACGGGGGTCGTGGAGTCCATGCTCTTCCCCCATATCCAGTTCTGCCCCAATGCATTCAGTTTCTCGGGCCAACCCGGCGGGAACTGCCAATCCCTCATGGACACATCGTTAACCACGGTGAACCCAAACACGTGCTGCAAGGCATCCTTCTCATCGATGTACTTCCCCCTGGCCCCAATTATGACGCCTAACTCCACCTCCCAATCAACCCTGTAAGAGACGCGCGGCTTCAGTATTGGATCCCCATTCCCTATCAATGCATTCCTGAACTTGGGGAAGAAGTAGGGCTTCTCCGGCGGGGCATGCCCGGTCTCCTCCCCGTGAGCCCTATAATTAACCGCGACGCAGAGAATCTTCTCGGGATCCGGAACTGGAGGGAGCCACTTTATCTCCGCAGGATTAATCAACAGGCTTGAGTCGCTTCTCCCCCTATCAATTAATTCCCTCACCACCCCCTGGGCGGGCTCTCCCAACTCGATTAATCGCTTCATGCTGTAGAGGAAGTCCGGCACGGCGTCAACCCCATTCAACTGCATATAGGCCAGGGAAAGATCCAGGACGCCGCCCACAACCATTGCCCCAACGCGAGGCACGTTATCCTTAACGAACGAGAGCAGCCTCATAACTCGCCTAGGCCGGGCAGCTATAATAAGCATTGCCCAAAACCTAACGACCTGAATTACGTGGAAACGCTTTTGACAACGCCTTGACCTGGCCCGGCGTGAAGATAACTGAGCCCCTCTTTATTCGGGATGTGGAGGTCAAGGAATAGGGTCGTCATGGCCCCCATGATAACTAACCTTGCCTCTCCAGGCGATTGCCCCACCGATGAGTGCGTGGCTTACATGGCTAGGAGGACTCCCTCGGCTTGGATTAATCAACGGATCAGCCATATCAAGGGGACACTGGTTAGTGGCCTAGTACGCCTCCACGCTCTAATAGACTGGGCTGAGGCAAGGAACTCCAAGTACTCAAGCCCCTTCTCCGTCAACCTATTGAAGATGCACTTCCTCCTAGTGGCTGGGCCGCACCTATCCATACCTCTCCACGAGCTCCACTTCCTCCACGAAGCGGAGAACGCTCTCCCCATACCCCCACGTCCTCAACAAGGCAAGAAGCTCACGAGTATATGGGTCCCGGCCCATTTCTTTGATTGAGCTCCCTAATGGTTTTCAGGAGTCTTGTGGTAATGGGGATTCTTTGTTTCATAAGCGTGTCCACTTATTGGTAACGCACTTATAAACATTACTATAAACTCCAAAAATAATTACTGCTGCACTTATTGCGTTACCACTTAATGGACACGCAATAATCACCGAGAGGAGGCGGGACCGGTAAGATCGAGTAAGGATCCTCATTCCCATCCAGTAATGAGGCGAACCAAAACATGGGGGCGTTTAATTATTTTGAGTAAATCCTTATGCGCCAAGTAGCTTCAATTTTTGATTTATAGCTACATATTATTATTGCAACGTTGCTGCGTATGTTGCATTTATTAGGAGCGACCTCCTCCCCGCCCTGAAGGGAGAGGCTTGTCGTTCTTTTTATCAACATTGATAAAGAATTGCAAACCTCATGAATTGCTAGATAATTTATTGCTCGGCCTTGGTTGCTCCATTTTCTTCACATCCATATAGCTCTTAATTATGCCGTATACGCCTATTGCGCCCACCACCGTGACCACTAGGAGTAGTCCGATATTTACTGCATCTAGGTTCGGTATTGGTATTCCCGTTGATACCGCCCATGCATCTATTGTTGGGAAGGCTATTATAAGGAGGCCGGCGAGCGTGAATACCAGACCGCCATAGTATAGCGTTCTGCCAGCCGCCATTTTGCCAATGAGCTTCACATCCTCCTCGCCCAGGTGCTTTGTCCTAAGTATGCTGCCGAACACGGCCCCAAACATCANCTGCATAACCATTGTGCCCAGCCCAAAGAGGATGCCTGGGATGGGGGCATAGATTATGCTGGGGACTTGGGGAGCCAGCACGAATGTTATTATGGTGGCGTAGGCGCCGAAGCCGAAGCCGGCTATTAGTCCGTGGATTATGGTCATCTTGAGGGGCACATCCCTCTCGTGGATCTCGTGGAGCGGGAGCCTCGATGCTTCCCTCGTGTGGTGGGCCTTGCCTCCCAGCAATTCATCTATTGGCAAATGAATGTATCTACCCCTTAATATGTAGGAGCCGGCTATGGCCATCACTATCCCCACGATTATATAGACTGGCCCATCTAGGTTATACTTTTGATATATGTAGGCGAGGCCCATGTAGCCGAGCGTTGTGAGGAATGCCCTTTGGATTGTAAAGCCTAGGCTGAAGAGAAGGCCGGCCTTCATTCCGCCCTTTGTGCTGTACTTGCCTATGGCGTAGCTGAACGTTATTGGCCACGTGTGCTCGTCGGGCGTGGCTCCATGCATCATTCCCAGCAGGAAGCTTATCATGGCTATCTCCCCCATGCCTAGTCCGGCAGGTGGGTTTAGGAGGAGCTGGAGGGGATCCATGATTAGGGATACCCTAATGTATTTAAAAACATTGCGTGAAAATCCACGATCCAAACCCCGGGAGTCGGAGGAAAGTTTTAATTAAGGGTACACGCGACACCCATTGTTTAGGATGAGCAGTGGAGAAACAATCGACGCCAAGAACTTGAGGGATGAGACGAGGAGGGCGGAGGAGAAGGGGGGCAAGATAGTGATAACCTTCGTGGAGATCCCCTTGGACTCCATAAAGAGCACTAAGGTAGAGATAGACCCGGACATAATGGAGGAAATAACCATAGGCCGCGCCCCGGACAACATGGTCGTGGTTCCAGATATGACCGTGTCGCGACACCACGCCGTGCTCTCAATAGGGGAAAGGGGGGAAATGATATTGAAGGACCTATCGAGCAAGAATGGAACCTATATGATGATTAATGGAGCATTCAGCAAAATAGAGAAGCAGGAAGTATATGATGGAGCCCTCATAAAGCTAGGACTATACACCATAATAAAGATAAATAGGCAACCGCGAGCCACTCCACCCTGAGGGGCGGAGGGCGCCTCTCGTTTCGTCGTTTTTGCGAAGCCCGTCCAAGAGTTGGGGGTGTCCTCGCCATTCTAGGGAGATGGCTACAAATATTCGAACGAGATAGGAGCAGGTGGGATTTTCCTCCAAAAGCTCCTAAGGGTAAGGCGAGGCCCAACAATTGCTACACGAGCCCAAGGCCATTCCCAAGTACCAAGTGGAGAAGTACGGCAAAGATCTGGTCCTCGTCGAACCCTCATATGCCTCCAAGGCCTGTGCCACGTGCGGACGCGCGAAGGAGGACTCAACCTCGGCGGACCATTCCCCTGCCAACTACTGGGTCGCAGACCGCGACCACAACCCTTTCCCGAACGCGCTCAAGAGATCGGGGA
>LOBW01000027.1 GCA_001516585.1 Thermocladium sp. ECH_B | reverse complement strand
GTCTACAACCACATGAATAGGCCCATTTGGTTCGTGGTCTACATATACGTAACCAACGACACGACTCCACCGCCGCTGCCGGGCAACCCACTATTAACCTATCAAAGGGTCCTCCTGAGCAACGAGACTTGGGTGGCGCCGTTGAGCCTTAGGCTTAATGAGACCGGCGATTTCAGGCTTGTCGGCGAACTATGGATGTACGACCCGCTCAACCTAACCCTAACCTACACGGGCGAGTACGTTCAACTCCGGGTGAACGCGACGGGTGGTTGATGTGGATAAAGACTTACACAGCCCGATTAGGGCCGCTGTATCGAGGGGTAAATGCACGACGGTTAATCAATTGGTGGAGGCNGTCTCAAGGGAGACCGGTTTACCCAAGAGCCGGGTCGCCTATGAGGTTTACCTAATGTGGAAGAGGGGCGAGTTGAGCATTGAGCATGAGCCGCCCGAAAACGCAGTCATGTTCCTGGCCAGCGTTGATGGGGTTTGGTACTGGATCACCTTGGCCATAACCCTAGCCTCGCTGATCGTCGTAATGCTGGTTAAGGGCGGGCCCCTGATCCCCATTAGGTACCTACTGGGCGCAATAAGCGTCCTATTCATGCCTGGTTACTCAATGGTGGAGGCCCTATACCCAAGGGGCGACGAGATGGCCCCCCTCGAGAGGCTAGCCCTATCAATAGGCCTAAGCCTAGCCGTCGTGCCGCTGATTGGCTTAATGCTGAACTACACTCCATGGGGGATCAAGCTAATCCCAGTCGTCTCCAGCAACACGGCCCTAACCATTGCACTACTAACCGCGGCGGCATTGAGGAAGATGAGGTACGCCTCAATACCTGGGAATTGCTTCACTTAATGAGNTCAAAGTCAGTCAAGCCACATCAACCAATGCCCTTAGTGGCGCCGGCCCATCGCTGATGGCGCTTGGCTCAGCCCTAGCCGTGGTGAGGGCTAGCGTTAAGTTAAGAGGTCTTTGAACCAGTCATGAAAACACCAATCAATGTCATTGACAAAATGAGTGACAAGCCTCATCCTTTAGGGCGGGGAGGAGGTCAGAGTGAATGCCGCAGCCTCACCAACTGAGGAACCCCATTAAACAGGCGAATAAGGACGGGTTTAATACCTATCTAAGCGCCCTCACAAGCTCCAGGTACCTACTAACTATGCCCTTCCCCTTATTGGTTATCTTAACCACGGTCCTAACGCCGAGGGGCGTTATGCCCCTCTTAAATTCCACCAAGCCATTCTCCTGTAGCATACTGAGGTGCTGGTGCAGGGAGCTCTTAGGTATGTCAAGGTCCCTCTGAAGGTCTGCGAAGGTCACGTAGCCATCAATGTAATATAGGGCTATCAGTATGCCGAGCCTCACACCACTGGATAGTGCTTCATCCTTAAGCATCCTAATCAACTCATCAACCTCATCCACCACTAATCACCTCAAGCAGCGACCTAGCGCCAGCATAAATCCAAANCAGGGAAAGTATGTAATAGCCGAAGTAGTAGATTAAGGATAGTGGAAATAGTATGATGAATGATGCATTAGCTAAGTAGTCATAATACCTAGCCCTTATAAATCCAGATNTAAAGAAGGTCGCGTTAGTAAACGCCACAAGCGTTGCATATACCACGGCTGGTATATACTCAATGTACGCATTGTACACATTACCTAACCCGACTAAAATTGGGTATACGGCAATGGTAGTGACCATAATGATGCTGGTTATTACCCACCTTAACCAATACCTTCCACGCCTATTTACTATTATGGGTGACCTAGAAACCCTATACGCCATCGAGAAAAACCTGCGCGATAGGAATGCGTAAATCATAGCAATGGCCATCATTATTATGAACATCATAGGCAGTGAGAACACCCTGAGTGAGAGCACACTTTCAATTACACTGAATTCGTATGAGATGGTGTAGAGTGCGGCAATGGCTATCGGGTACGTGCCCCACAGCAGGTAGTAAAGCCCCATAGCCTTCCTAAGCTCCCTCGACAATACCCTCCTAACCGTGACATTGCTAACCCTTAATAACTCATGCACATCACTGGACATCAATCCCTAAACTACTTCAAGATTCACCTTTAAAAGACTTAGGGCTGTTCAATAAGTGAACAACCAATAATGGCTTAAACCCCGCTGGGCAAGTTGCCTCAATGATCGAGTTAAGTAATGTTAAGGTAAGCGTCGGGGATCGCTCGGCGAGCGCCTTCACGGTTCACGTGGATAAAATGGAGGTTAAGGGTAAGGCAGTGCTGCTCGGCCCTAATGGCAGCGGCAAAACGACGCTGCTTAGGACTATGGCGGGGCTAATACCGTATGAGGGTAGCATAAGGATGAACAGCGTGGAGGTTAATGAGGCGAAGGAGTTACTTGAGGTCTCAAGTAACCTACCCGAGATATACAACATAGGCTACCTTGTGGATGGCTTGATTGAGATACTCGAGGACTTTAAGGGCATCGATAGGAACGAGTTCATGGGGATCATGAGGAGGCTGAACATAAACGTCAGGGAGATTCTCAGGAAGCCGGTCTTTGCCCTATCGGCCGGTCAATCAGCCATGGTTAGGCTAGCCCTAGCATTATCCTCAAGGCCCAGGGTGATATTAATCGATGAACCCTTCGAAAACGTTGACTCAGCCAGGAGGAGTGTAGTAATTAGCATGTTACTTGAGTACGGTGAGGAAGGCATAATAGTGACACATGAATTAGACGTACTAGGGGCCTTCAAAGCGCTTAATGCGTATTTAATGCTAGAAGGTAGATTATACGGACCAGTTAAGGTTGGTGACCTACTTGAATCCGGCATAGTTGAGGGCGAGGCACAGGGTGCATTATTAACTGTTAGTATTAGTGGGAAGACGTACTCAATAGTGAAGGGCGGCGGGGTTAAATTTGGTGAGCTGGGTAGCTTAAATAGGTTGTATGGCCTATTAGGGTGATTAACGATGGGCTTCATTAGATACCTGGTACTTAGGGCATCCCTGGCTAATAAGAATGTGTGGTACTGGGGCGTGTTCTTTAGCTTGTTTTGGATAATCCTAGCTGCGTATATTTTAACCAGAGGGGGTAATATACAGTACGGCGTTATTGATGCTGCCAGGCAGTACATGGCTGATTGGCTTACCTTTGCATCAGTTTATATGCCCACAGGTTTAATGGTGGGTTACCTATACATGCTTGCGTACAGTACAGGCGCCATACCCTACTTCATTAGGTTTGGTAGACTTAAGCCATTGAAGTACTTGGCCTCATACTACATAGCCATGGTAGCAGTGACGCTCATATTAGCTGCAATAGTCATAGCCATGGCAATACCCATCATGTGGAGTGGGTTTAATTACAATGGGGTTCACGTATCAGTAGGCTCACTACTACCCGCCAGCGCAGTCGATGCGTTAGGCTTTGTGGGTGTCATTGCACTTAATGCAGTATTCATGTCTGCCCTAATGTTCCTAGTTTTCCTACTAGCCCTAAGGCTACCCAAGCACATAACCAGAATCGCCTTCATACCAATGTACCTGTTCTTCATATTCTACTTCCTATACCTGTACGGTTCCATACCTAAGGCCGCAATGCCCCTAGTACCATTCGTAGGCCTACTAGGCCTCATGGTAAGCGCGTACACGGGTTCTAATGGAGTGCCCACAGAACTTATGATCAATTCTAATAGTAATGGCTACTTCATAGCTCCATCAACAGTGCCGGCGTGGCAGGTTGTGGCTGGAACACTGGCGTGGGTAACCATCTTAGCGGCCCTGTCCGTGTTAATAATCAACAACATTAAGTATAAGCCACCTGAGTTGATTAGAGGCGAGATATAAACTTCGTAAAACCGAACCCACCCTCAATACGTTTAATACAAACCAGTGCTTACTTAGCCTTGCTATTGGCCCATCCAGGGCCACCATGAGGGACGCTAAGACCTTGAAAGCCCCCACCAACTCCCTAACCGAATCGTAATTCCCCATAAGGGAAACTTGGGTTTCCCATCATTCCCATCATCAAACACGGCGGCGAAGAAGGCTGAGCCAGTTGCCGTTAAGGCAATCCTCAGGGATTTTGAAAAAGCCACATTGGAAGGGGCAAGACTTATTATTCGTTTTGTCATGGCTCAGTTAATGGAAGCCCTAATGGCTGTCACAGGACTTTAACGTCGGCGGGGCGGGGGCGAAGAAGGAGGGAGAGTTGCGGAAATCTAGATTCCCAGGGTACGAGACCAACCCGGCAAGGGCACTACCGCTGGACGAGCGGCCCTTAGCCGCCAGCCATGAAGCGATGAGGATGAAAGTATGGGGGCAAAGAGGAGGGGCTTTTTTGATTAGAGGTATTGGGGTGGGACCGTTTTTAGGTTGTTCTTCACTGCCTCCACGCTTGCCAGGAATTTCTGCCTTTGTTCTTGGTTCAGGTTTAGTTCTATTATTTTCTCGGCTCCCTTCTTGCCGAAGACCACTGGGACCTCCACGAAGACGTCCCTCACGCCGTACTCCCCGTTTAGGTACACGCTTGCCTCTATCACTGTTTTTCTATCCTTCTTTATCGCGTCCGCCATTATCGTCAATCCGGCTCCCGGGCCCCAGTTGCTGCTGAATTTCCTCAAGTTAGTGATATCGGCCCCGGCCTGTATCGTCTTCTTGACTATCTCATCCATTTGCTCCTTGGTTAGGAACTCGCTGAGCGGCTTCCCATACACCATTGATGCCTCGGGGACCGGGTACATGTTCTCCCCGTGCTGCCCAAGAACCACGGGTATTATGGTGCTTGGGGAGACCCCGATTATTTGGCTGGCGTAGTAGGCCAGTCTCCTCGTGTCCAGGGCGCCGCTGAACCCTATTACCCTCTCCCTTGGGAATCCCAGGCGCTTGTATAGGACGTAAACCATTACATCGGATGGATTCGTGGTCAGCATAACTATCGAGTTGGGGGCGTACTTCTTGACTTGATCGGCTATGCCCGCCACTATCTCAGCGTTTTGCGCGGCCAATTGCTCCCTAGTCATTCCGGGCTTCCTGGCGAGGCCGGCCGTGATTATGACTATGTCGCTTCCCTCCATGTCCTTATAATCATTGCTGCCCCTCACGGTAACCGATTTGCCGAGGATCGCCGCGGCGTGGTTCAAGTCAAGGGCTTCCCCCTGGGGCAGGCCCTGCACGATGTCTATGAGGGTTATTTCCGTGTCGACCTCATTCATTAGGAGGGAGTAGGCGGTCGAGGCGCCCACCCTGCCGGCACCTATTATCGTTATCATAGTGATTAACTCCAATAATTGTTTATAAGTATTTCCCTAGTAACGCTCGTAGTACATCAACGATAGTATGTTTAGATAATTATGATGAATTTGAATTAATATGAAAACATAACCAAATAATTCAACTATTATCTAAGTGAATTTTATATCCGTGGTTCTAGTTATTGTTCCCTTATATAGGAATGATACTTGACGAAGCGTTGAATATAGGTCGAAATCGGTTAATGCGGAGACGCCATCCATGGGCAGCACCACGTTATACCAATTCAATGCAGCGGAGCCGGCCGTGTGGAGCACGCATATGTTAGCCACAGTGCCCACGATAACCAGGTTCCTCAACCCATTCACTCGGAGAAAATAATCCAGCGACGTCCCGAAGAACGCATCATACCTCAGCTTCCTCACGATGAAGTCATCGGGCAACGGCCTCAACTCCTCAATGATCTCCGCGCCCCAGGTCCCGGCCAGGGCATGCTCGCCCCATATCCTGAACTCCGGGTCATTCCTCATGTGCCAGTCCTGCGTATANATCACCCGAACACCAAGAGACCTAGCCCTATNCAGCAACTCGATAATGGGCTTCACGGTGGATTCCGCGGATGGAACGTAGAGCTTCCCCTCCCTCCTCACGAANTCNTTCTGCATATCCACCACTATTATGGCGGTTTCCCCCCTCGGCAACTCAACTCCCCTAACCTCAATGGGAGGCACCTCGANGGCGGTCATGCATTCACGGCGTTGGGGAGGTATTTAAGGGGAACAGGGCAAAACACTGGCTCCACGTTAAGATTTATTAAGCGAGCCCAACCCCGTTTTCTCAATGTCGCAGCAAAGCGCCCAGAAGTCAGCATTGGGGAAGTGGGCATTCAAGAATTGGTACCCAGTCTACTCGCCAACCATATTCAACGAGGTCCCGGTTGGGGAGGCGCCGGCGGAGGAAGCCAGTAAATTACTTAATAGGACAATAGGCGTCACGCTATTCGACATAACTAAGGACTTATCCCACCTAACCATTAAGTTAACGTTCCAGATAGATAGGGTAGAGGGGGATAGGGCCTTCACTAGATTCAAGGAAATGGAGCTAGCGAGGGACTATATAAGGAGCCTCGTGAGGAGGGGCTCAAGCAAGGTAATGGCCATTCAGGACGTCACCACGAGCGACGGCGCTGTCCTCCGCTTCGAGGTGCTCGCGGTCACCACGTATAGATGCAGCACGAGCAGGAAGAGGGGAATCAGGGCAGCCATAAGCTCCAAGCTAAGCGAGATCACCGCCAACGCGGACTTCGCCACCCTAGTAAGGGATACAGCAATGGGCAAACTATCCATCAGTCTAATGGATGCCGGCAGAAAAGTTTACCCCCTCAGGAAAGCCGAGGTAATGAAGCTCAAGGTAATCAGGTACCCCACGAGGCCCAGCGAAACCAAGAAAGCGGAAATAGCCGTGCCCCAACCAACCCAGTAAAAACAACCCATCACCACGAACTACATCGCGATCCCCAAGAACGATGGGGGCCTCGCCCAATCCTCATGGCAAGCCCCACTTAACTAACCCCTTACCATACTTACCATAAGTACAGGATCCTCAGGCCTATAAAAGATGCATTTAGGTGTATTTTAAGATTTCTTATTATTGGGTTTAGTTATATTGGAATCCGGAATACAATGAATATTGATGATGTTATCAATACTGTTTAGAGCACATTAGCCTCATGCAATTACAATGTTTAGAAACGTAAAATAAGTTCGCTTAACCCCCGATAACGGCCAAGCCCCACCCTTTAGGGTAAGGAGGGGACATTACTTTTGTTGCCGTGTTTCTTCGGGGCCTTGAGGCGGTGCGGTTATAACCTCGATTCCCAATGCATTCTTTATGCTCTCAGCTTTACCTATAATGGCTTTATCTAATGTTACAAAGTACTTGATACATTCAGGAACTTGCCTGGCGTAGATTATGTGTAGGAGGTCTAGTGATGGTAGCTGCAGTTCAGGGGCAAGTCTCAGCGCTTCAGCGAATTTATGAAAGATCCTCACATTTGATAGATTATTTATANTTAAATTTATCTTTATCAAGCCCTCGGTATCGGAAATAAACACTGATGTTGTTAAACTCGAAAGACCTGAAAGACAGTATTCAGCAATTACACGCACTCTCTGTTCCTTAGTCCCAATGAGCTCTCTAAGTTCTTCAGGAATATCGAGAATATCAGCATTCCTAGATACGTATGAGTAGACACAAGGGTGAGAGGAGAGTGGTAGAGCTCCTTAACACCCAGCTCTTGTAACTTTGTCACAAGATTATCGGCATTTCGGTGGTTATTATCCCGCAGAAAGCAGTAAGCAATGATGATGTTTGTATCGAGCTGACCTCCTCCCCGCCCTGAAGGGCGAGGTTTGCCGTTCGTTTTATCACAGAGAGGATGAAGATGGATGTGGCTAGGTTCAGAAGGGTAGGGTCATAAAGGATGGGATTAAGGAGGCGATGAGCCCCCTTCAAGGCGGGAAGGCCGCGAATCCCCCATTTCATGGCAATGGAACCCCTTATGTGCAATAATTATCGGCAAGGCCTCTCTCGCCGACGTGTGCATTGCCCAAGGGTGTCGAGGATGCGGGCTCCGCGCCGTTGGGCTCGAAGGCCATGGCCCATGGGGCGGTCGAGGGCCAAGTCACGCCCAATCCCCAACGAAGATAAAATGAAAGCGCGGGGACAAACGGCTAGGCTAGGAACCTGCGCCTCATGTATTCCCGCTCGGCTTGGTAGATCATTGCGGCCAATTCATCAATATCATTGATCTGCTTCTCGAGCAGCTCCTTGGCCGTGCTCATGGGCAGCCTAGAGGCGAGGACCAGGAGGGCGCGCCAACCGTGTTTCTCCACTAGATTAGCGCTTTCCTCGAGGGCCTCCGCATGCTTCTTGTCGTCCTTCCTTACCCGTCCCTCCCTTACCCTGGCCACCAAGTCAATGGCTCTCTCCTCCTCCAGCCTCAGCGCCCCAAGCCTTGGGGAGCCGCACTTGGGGCACTTCACATCCCTTATGTCCCTTACCCGGGCTAGGGAGACGTGGCCACAGTCGATGCAAGCCAGGGTGAGCGACTCATTGAGGAGCCTGGTCTTCACGCTCTCCAGCACTAATTTATCCAGCTTCTCCGGGGCTATTATCTCCATTTTATGGCTTATCTTTTCAATGATCTCCTGGGCAAGGGGACTGGGTTGAGGCAAGTCAATGGTTCTTACCCGTAACTTACCGGCCCTGAGGCTTGCGAGGACCTTGGCAGCCCCATCTAGATCCACATCATTGGTTAGGAACTCCTTGAATGCCTCCGTGAATACGGGGGTCTCCCTCAAGGCCTCAATGACGCTGCTCATGTTTATGTCGCCCCAATTCCTCCTCCTTGGGATTACATTGAATCTCCTAGCCACATGTATGAACCTCCTCTTCAGGAGGCCCGTCCTCAACGCGACGCTCCTCAGCAGCCCTATTAGCTCCGAATCGCCTAGCGCGGCGAGCTTCATTAGTTCCGCCTGCACTATCCCCGGATCGGTTTTATGCGGTAACTGAATAACTATTGAGTACGGATCCTGCTGCACCGCAACTGGGTAACCCGTGTCCCTCGTTATTAATTCGCTCAACATCCTGGCCAGGGTGCGGTTAATCAATGTGCCGAAGTGGGCGTGAATTATTGTTAAGTCACGCACGTGCTCTATCACTACCTCCTCATGGGTCGGGACCGGAGCCACCTCGAGGTGCCTCCTTATGAGGTTCATGGCGTAACTAATCACGTCCTCCCCTATCCTCAACTCATCCGCTAACGCCTGGGGGGACTCGCCTCTATTGATTGCCTCCACTATTCTGGACTTTATTCTCCCCACATCCATGGCGATCTCCTGGGGGACAGGTATCTCCTCCCCTATCCAGGAGGGAATGGCGCCCACCGGATCATCCACGGGCCTCACGTAGACCTTATCCCCATCCAAGCCAGAGAGAAGCCACACCCTTCCCCTAAAGACGAACTTGATCCCGACCTGCCCATACTCGGCTATGAATGCATCATCCAATACCCCAACGGGCTCCTCCGTGTCCTCCCTGACAACCATGTACTGCTGCTCCTCCGGTATCATGGAGAGCTGCTCGAAGAAGTACCTATACATCTCCATCCGCGCCCTTCGACTGCTTGGCTTGAGGATCACGTCATCCCCCTCCACGTAGTACAGGAGCCTCGGGTTCAGGGCCTCACTCATGAATCGAACGACCCCCCTCAACTCATCCAGCGTGATGTTCCTGTACGGATACGACTTGGCGATTATGGAGTGAACCTCCTCCAGGCTCCACCTATTCCTAATCATCAATAGGAGAATTAATTGATGAACCAATACGTCGAAGGGCTTCTCGGGAACTGTGAGGGGCTCAATCCAGCCGCGCCGCGCCCTCCCAATTATTGCGAGCGCCTCCAGAGTATCATTAAGGTCCTCCGCGACTATGACTCCCCTCGGCGTCCTATCAAGCCTATGCCCGCTCCTCCCAATCCTCTGAACGAGCCTAGTGACTTGATGGGGAGATAAGTACTGAATAACCTGATTAACGCGGCCAATATCTATCCCCAACTCCAGGCTGGAGGTGGCTATAATCGCCTTCAAGTCACCGCCCTTGAACAGCCTCTCCGCATTCGCGCGCGAAACTCTGGATAATGAACTATGGTGAACCGCTATTGGGTAATTAGGATCGAGAAGGGTGAAGCGGAATGCGAGGAGCTCAGCCATGGACCTAGTGTTCACGAAGACTATGGTGGCGCCCCCCTCCTCATCGATCAATCGCTTGACATGCAGCAATCTGCCCAATGCATCCCTATGCATCAAGTCATTGACCTCGGCTGGAATCGAGTGGAGGGGAGGCGGCGCCGCGGGGCTAATTATGCTCATCTTGGTGCGCCTCATCATTGAGGCATCCACTATATCCACGTCGCCGCTGCCCACGAGGAACTCCGCCACCTCCCTGGGGGATCCAATGGTGGCGCTTAGCCCAATTACCTGGGGCTGGGCTTCAATTAACCATTTGAGCACCTCGAGGGTTAGGGAGAGCTGGGTGCCCCTCTTGTCCTCCGCCAACTCATGAACCTCGTCCACTATTATCCAACGCACAGCCTTAATGTGCTCCCTCAGCCTCCTCCCCGTTAGAACTAATTGAAGGGTCTCAGGGGTCGTGATCAACATTTGAGGGGGAGTCTTGCTCTGCCTGCTCCTCTCGCTTTGATCCGTGTCCCCATGCCTAACCGCCACGCTTATCCCCAACTCATCGCCCCACCAGGATAATCTATCCAGTAAATCCCTATTAAGGGCCCTCAGGGGCGTAATATAGAGAATATTAATGCCGGGAAGAAGCATGCCCCTCTCCCGCGCATATAGGTACTGGGACAGCACGGGAAGAATGGCTGCCTCCGTCTTTCCGCTCCCAGTTGGGGAAATGATGAGGACGCTGCGCCCCCCCATTATTAGGGGAATGGCGCGGCGCTGAGGCTCAGTTAAGTCGATGATGCCCCGCCTCTCCATTAATTCGCGAACCATGGGATGCAGCAAACCCAGAACATCCCCCGCCCTCCCCTCCTCTACATCAACCATTGCCGGACAATAACGGCAACCCCCACTTTAAATACTTTAAGAAAATGAGCAACCCTAAGTATTACGAGCGAAATAACTAGCCCCTCATGGCTCCCCTAAAGGGGAGGGCGTTTATATTGGCCTCCTCCCCGCCCTAAAGGAGCGGGGTTCGCCCACCGTTTTGTCATGAGGACATTGAGGCGCGAATGCCAACCAAGGGGCCTATCCCCAGCGTTTTTTACTGTGAGCCGTAGATTATTAATTCCCCCCGCTCCATTCGGCACTTATGCAGCTCGATAAGGTAATTGAGTTAATGCTGAAACTAAGGAATGGGGGAGACAGGGAAACGGCGCGGAGGCTCCTATTCCTCCTGAGGGGAATCAAGGAAGTGACTCCCCAAACGCTAGAGGCACAGGCGCTCGCGGCCTCAATACTTGGGGATAAGGAGGAAATGGACTCCGTGGAGGCATCCCTAAACAGGATATGTGAGAAGAGGGATCCCGCCTGCCACTTGGCGCGGGCACTGGTGGAGAGGCTAATAGCTGAGGCAAACATTAACCAGGCGGAGCTAGCCCTCAACCACGTGGAGGAGGGGCTCCGCTCAGTAAGGAGACTCCTGAGAAGCAGCGACGCGCCGCACGACTACTTAGAGGCGACGCGGGAATCCCTTGGCTCATTAATGAATAGGTTAAGAATTGAGGAGGCTCGGCTCCTGCTCCTCAGATCAATGCTGCTGCCGGAGATAGGGTTCGACAAGGTACTGGACGCCGATGCGGATGCCCAAGCGGCAGCGGAGGCATTCAGGGCCCTCGGCCTTACCGAGGACGCGGTAAGGAGCGAGTTATGGAGATTCAGACTAGGCGCGGTAAGGGGAGCCCTGAGCTACGAATCGGTGGAGGCGCTCCTAAAGGAGGCTAGAGGCACAGGCACTTACCGACTCGTCGCCGCCAATTACCTAGCCGCACGCGCGGTGGGAGGCATGGACGCGGATCCCGGGCTAGTGATGGAGGTGAGAATGGAGCCCAAGCTATCCGCGCCAACCCTTGGATTAATGGCGATCTTCGACGCAATTAATGAGGAGGAATTCAAGAAGGAACTGGCGCGGTACAGGGAGGAATTCATGCCTAGATTCGTGTCCCCCGCCATTAACCTATTAAGGGGTAAGTTAAGCGCGGCCGAGGCCATGGAGCAATGCAGTGAGGCCTCCCCCGACGAGGAGACCTGCAGGGAGTACGTGAAGCAAGCGGAGGAGGGCATTATTGGGGAGGAGCAATTACTATATGTGGCATTCATGCAGGACCCCATTGGGTCCCTAGGCTTCATAATGAGCGAGTGCCTGGGCGGCGAACTCGACATGGGGAGGGAGTACATACTTTACTGGGCATCCCCAAACACGAACAGCGCCATAAAGTGGAGACTATACAGCGACCTCCTGGAGAAGGCGGAGAATGGATGCAGCCTAGACGCAAAGAAGGCCATCAGCAAGATATTCTTCTACCTAATCTAAAGCAGCCAATAACCCACTCCATCCTATTACACCGACCTCCTCCCCGCCAAAGGGCGAGGCTTGTCGTTCGTTTTACCATGCATTCCCCTCCCCGACCAGTAATTCCTGGAGAGCAGGAAGTAGCCGTGGTGTGGGGACGCCTCATCCGCAGGGACGGGGTAATTCATGCATCTAGTTCCTCCATTCTTTTCGCTTCCTTCCTCATTTCCCTAATGTATGGGGAGTTTCCCTCCCATTCATCCCTAGTTAAGGCGAAGAACTCTATGCCGGGCCTTAAGTACCTTGATAAAACTAACGGCAAACCTCGCCCCTTTAGGGCGGGGTAGCTCACTTATGGTTTCCTCGTCTTCATCAAATTCGAACACATTCATTTCCTCTTTTCCCCACCTAGGCCTAATTAGAGAGAGGAGATACATGCTTTACTGGGCGCTCGACATGAATAGTGCCGTGAATTTGAGTTCCCATTCCCCGGTAGGCTTATATTTTAATTCATGAAATATAGCGTAATGAGTAGCTCAGGCGCATTAAGCAATGAGGAGAAGAAGAGGCTCCTCAAGGCCATTCAGGAAGACGAGGAGTTCAGGTACGCCGTAGCTGGTCTCCTGGGCCTAGACGCCATATTGAATGACCTAAGGAAGTTAAGGGAGGAATTCAATAAGTACATCGAGAAGCTGGACAACTACATTAATAACACCACAACCGCTTTCTCGGAGAATGATAGGAAGTGGGAGGAGAACTTTAGGCGTTGGGCCGAGAACGATAAGCGTTGGGAGGAGAATGATAGGAAGTGGGAGGAGAACTTTAGGCGTTGGGCCGAGAACGATAAGCGTTGGGAGGAGAATGATAGGAAGTGGGAAATGGTATTTGCTCAATTAAAGACGCTGGATAGCCGCGTGACTGCACTGGAGCAGAGCATGGATTCCATGAATAGGCGTATAAGCGCCATAGGGGCTAGGTGGGGAATACTCAGCGAGTCGGCGTTTAGGAGGGGCATGAGGGCAATTCTAAGGGATGTGCTGGGCATACGTAGGGTAAGTAAGTTAAAGCTAGAGGATGAGGAGGGCATTGTCTATGGCCATCCCTCGATAATAGATGTCGACATAGCCGTGCGGAACGGGGAGCACCTCCTCATAGAGATAAAGGCAAATGCCAATAGAAGCGATGTGGCCGAGATCAAGAGGGTGGGGGATCTATATGAGAAACTGAAGGGCACAAAGCCAAGGCTGATAATCATAGCGGCATACACTGGACCCGGCACCAAGGAATTGGCCGAGAAATTAGGCGTTGAACTACATGAAGGCGTTTAGCCCATCATCAGTTTCTTGAGGGGCTCGGGCACCTCCATTCCCCATTTCTCGAAGGCGTCCTTAATTGATTTCTCCCTACACACTGCCCTGTCCTGAACCTCCAGCCCCCTACAGTAATCTGGGTGATCCACGACGTGGCTCCACGCCCACATCGCCGTTATGGGGAACCTATGAATCACTGTGCTGAACATTAACCAACTAATTAGGCGAATCTCGTGGAAGGCGCCCAATCCGGTCCTGAGGGGTAGGTAATTAATGAAGAATTCCCTAGCATTCATTTGAACCCAGATCCTCGACGCAGCGGCGTTGCTGAGGACGTACCTGGCGTCCTCGGGCTCCACGCCCCTACTCCTCAACTCATTATAGAGGGGGAAGCCAGCGTCCCCAACCTCCAGTCCCTGGGGAGCAATCACCCTGGCCCACCCCCTCCCGTAATCCACGTACCTCTGGCTCTCCTGCCAGTAACTAGCCACCCTATGCCTAATCAATTCATGCGTGCAGGCCCTACTGCACTCCACTAGCCAGGAGGCACCCATGAACTCAAGGACGGAGTGGTGTCCATCCCTCAGGAAGGAATTAATCCTCCTAACCACCTTCTCCCCACTAATGGAGTGATTTGGGCCTGCACCCCTATAAATCACGTCAGTCATGCTCGCAATCCTCTCCTCGCTGCCCCAAGACTCAATCAAGGCAACGCTGGGACTCGCCTTAATTACTAGAGGCATCACGCCTACCCATGCGTATCAGTATTTAAAGCGAAAATCATCATTAACGCATAAGTATTATCCATATCATACACGGATAATGCGGGTCACAAGCCATGCGGATCAACTCCATCGCCATTGACGGGACGGGTCTCTCCCCTCAGGGCTGGGAAGTAGGTTAGCAAATACCTTACTGATAATGTTTTAAAATGAATGGAATACTTAGTTGTATGTCTAAGTTCCATATTGGGATAGATATTGGGGGCACCTTTACCGATGTTGTCCTATTCAACTCGGAGACGGGGGAGGTGAGGGTCCTCAAGGTCCCCAGCACCCCGAGGGATCCCGAGGAAGCCGTGATTAACGCATTGGCGTCGCTTGGACTCGCGGACAGCGACGTGGCGATAATCAATCACGCCACCACGGTCGCGACCAATGCATTACTAACGCGCAGCGGTTTGCCGCGGGCCGCCCTAGTGACTAATGAGGGCTTTAGGGACGTATTGGAGATAGGTAGGCAGAGGAGGGCCGAGATATATAACCTGAGATTCACTAGGCCCCCGCCGCTAATCCCGAGGAGCCGCCGCTTAACCATTGGGGGGAGAATATTATCGGACGGCTCAATTGCGCAGGAGATTCCGGAGAGGGACCTGAAGAGGGTGAGGCGCTTCATTGAGCGGGAGGGCATTGAGACGGTCGCCGTGTCCCTCCTCAACTCATACATTAACCCGGCGCATGAGCGCAAGGTGGGGGAGTACTTGGAGGGGTATGGGGGCTACGTCTTCCTCTCCTCCGAAATAGATCCCCAGTACAGGGAGTATGAGCGAACAAGCACGACCGTGGTCAATGCGGTCCTAGCCCCAATAGTCTCCAAGTACCTCGACAAGTTAAGTCAGGGAATCCGGAGCATGGGGTTAAAGTCGCCCCTCTACGTGATGGCCTCCAATGGGGGCCTCAACACCGTGGATTATGCATCCAGGATGCCCATCTCAATAATAGAGTCAGGCCCATCGGCGGGGGTCCTCGCCTCAAGCTTCCTCGCCTCAAAGCTAGGCATAAGCAACGTGATAACGTTCGACATGGGAGGCACCACGGCCAAGGCCGGCGCAGTGGTGAATGGGAAGCCCGATGTAGCTTACGAATTCGAGGCAGCCGGGAAAACGCATAGCGGGCGGNCAATAAAGGGAAGCGGGTACGCGGTTAGGTTCCCATTCATTGACTTAGCCGAGGTAAGCGCTGGGGGCGGCACCATTGCGTGGATAGATGAGGCCGGCTCCCTAAGGGTGGGCCCAAGCAGCGCTGGGGCTGATCCGGGTCCAGCGGCGTATGGGAGGGGAGGCACGGAGCCCACGGTCACCGACGCCAATATAGTGCTGGGGCGACTTAATGGTGAGTACCTGCTGGGCGGCGCCATGAGGATTCACAGGGACTTGGCGGAGAAGGCGATTCGGGAGAGGCTTGGCGAGAAGCTGGGGCTCGACGCCGTTAAGTCAGCGGAGGGAGTCATTAGGTTAATCAATAATTCCATGAGTAAGGCGATCTCCATAATAAGCGTGGAGCGGGGCCGTGACCCCAGGGACTTCTCCATGATAGCGTTCGGCGGCGCGGGGCCAGTGCATGCCTGCGACTTAGCCGAGGAGATGGGCATAAGGGAGATAATAGTGCCGGAGCACCCGGGCCTCTTCTCCGCCTATGGCCTCTTAACGGTGGACGTGACCAGGATATTCACGGCATCGGTGCTGGATAGGAATGTGGAGGACGTGTTCGCCGAGTTAAGGCACAGGGCGCGAAGCGAGATGGGGATGGAGGGCTTCAGGGATGTCTCGATGGAGGAGTTAGTGGACATGAGGTATAGGGGGCAATCATTCGAGATAACCATAGAGTACGGCCCCAATAAGTCGAGGCTACGGGATGCATTCGAGGAGGCGCATAGGAAGCTGTACGGCTACGCATCAAGTGATCCCGTGGAGATAGTTGCGGCCAAGGTAGTGGCGAGGGCCAGGGTGCCCAAGATAGATCTTGTGAGGAGAGCCATGTCGAGAAGCGAGGCTAGCCCCGTGGCGAGGCGCCGCGCGTACTTTAGCGGTGAATTCAGGGAGGCCCCCATTTACGATAGAAACACGTTGCCGCCGGGCTCGGAGGGGGTGGGGCCCGCCGTGATCGAGGGCTATGACTCTACCATAGTGATTAACGGGGGTTGGCGCTGGGCGGTGGATGAGTACTTAAACCTCGTGTTGAGGAGGTGAGGGGCATGGATAAATTCACCGCCCAAATAATTAGGAGCACCCTCTTCTACGCCAGCGAGGAAATGGGGATAGTGCTGAGGAACTCGGCTTACTCCCCCAACATTAAGGAGAGGATGGATCACTCCGCGGCCATATTTGATGCGGAGGGCCGCTTATTGGCGCAGGCGGAGCACATACCCGTTCACCTGGGCTCGCTTCCATGGGGGTTGAGGAACACCATTGATTACATGGAGAGGGAGGGAATGAGTTTCGAGGAGGGAAGCATGATAGTGGTTAATAATCCATACATAGCGGGGACCCACCTAAACGACGTGACCGTGATTAGGCCAATACATTACTCGGGGCGATTAGTGGCCTTCGCCGCGAATAAGGCTCACCACTCCGACGTGGGCGGGAAGGTGCCTGGAAGCATATCGTTCGACGCCAAGACCATATATGAGGAGGGCCTGATAATTAACCCAATTAATTTAATGAGGGGAAACGAGTTCCAGAGAGACGTCCTAAGCCTCTTCGCCTCAAACTCGAGGAATCCCTATGAGCGTATGGGCGACATAAAGGCGCAGGCCGCCGCCAACATAACTGGGGAGCGCAGGGTTCTCGAGGTGATTAATAGGTATGGGCTCCAAGCCTTCCTGGACGCCAATGAGGACGCGTTCAGCTACGCCGAGGAAATGTTCATCAAGAGGCTCCAATCAATGCCGAGGGGCACCTATGATGCCGTTGATTACCTGGAAAAGCCCGGGGGAGGCGATATAAAGCTCTCGGTTAGGGTCACCATTGGGGAGGACAGGGTCACCGTGGATTACGAGGGAACGGATCCCCAGGTACCCATGCCGCTCAACGCAGTACTCGGCGTAACAATAAGCGGGGTTCACTTCGTTTTCCGCACATTAATGGGGGAAGACGTGCCGCTTAATCACGGCGCCTTTAGTCGATTCGACGTGAGGGCCCCAAGCGGCTCAGTGCTGAACCCAGTGTTCCCGGCGCCGGTGGCTGGGGGAAACGTGGAGACGAGTCAACGCAATGCGGACCTCCTTTACCTAGCCATGAGTAAGGCAATGCCGAGCGAGGTGCCCGCCGCCAGCGGCGGCTCAATGAATAACGTAATGATGGGGGGCATGCATGGAGGCAGGACCTGGGCCTTCTATGAAACCATTGGGGTCGGGCTCGGGGGGGAGGGCTGGAATGGATGGAGTGGATGGGATTCACGCCAACATGACTAACACCATGAATACCCCCATAGAGGAGATAGAGAGGAATCTCCCCCTCATCATGAGGAAGTATGAGTTCAGGGTTAATAGTTCAGGGCCCGGGAAGTATAGGGGCGGCTCCGGCATAGTTAGGTCATACATGGTGGCATCCGGGCACGTGACGGTTACGGTGCTGGCGGATAGGGGTAGGCACAGTCCCTGGGGATTAATGGGCGGCGGGCCCGGCGCCCCGACGGAGGTAATAGTGAAGAGGGGGAGGAAGAGGATTAAGGTCGACACCAAGGTCACGCTTGACTTGGAGGAGGGGGACTACGTGGAGATACGCACGGCTGGGGGCGGCGGATACGGGGATCCCGCCCAACGCGATCCCGAATCGATTAGGAGGGATATAGAGAATGGAGTAATAACTAGGCGATACGCCGAGAAGCATTATGGGTGGGGGAAATGAGGGCCAGCAAGGCCGTGGTGAAGATGCTTGGGGAGTACGGGGTCACGCATGTCTTTGGGCTCCCCGGCGAGACCGCGCTCCCTCTTTACCTGGACATGAGGGAAGCCAGCTTCAGGCACGTCATGTCTAGGGACGAGAGGAATGCCGTGATAATGGCGGACGGCTACGCCAGAACAACGTGGAGGCCCGGCGTCGTGGAGCTGCCTGGGGTCGGCGCCTCAATGGCTCTCCCAGGCCTCGTGGAGGCAAGGATCTCCGGAGTCCCAATAATCGCCATAGTATCCGATACCCCCCAGGGAAGCGAGAGGAGCAACACATTGACGGAGTACCCCAAGAGATCCATGTTCATGGATGCCGCGAAGGAGGTTCTAGAGGCATCGAGTCCAGGTTCTCTCCCCAGATTATTGAGGAGGGCCTTTAGGGTGGCGACAACGGGTTTCCCGGGCCCCGTGATCCTAATTGTTCCAAGCAACTTGTGGGAGGGGGAGGCGCCGGATGATGAGGCATATGCGCAGCCCCGCTTCTCCGTGTTCCCCTCCATTAGGTTTAGGCCCAGCGATGATGAGCTCCTGGAGGCCATTCAAATGATTGCCGGGAGCAGGCGCCCAGTAATGGTGTGCGGCCAGGGAGTCCTCTTCTCCCAGGCGTGGAGCGAGGTTCAGGAACTCAGCGAGTTAATGGGCATGCCCGTGGGCACAACAATTTCGGGCAAGGGCGTTGTCCCCGATGATCACCCATACGCCATGGGCGTGGTGGGCAGTCGCGGCGGCACCTCCTTCTCCAACTCAATTGTCCAGGAAGCTGACCTAGTTCTCCTGGTCGGCACTAACGCGGNCTCCGTGGATACCTGGGACTGGAGGGTGCCGCCCCTCCATGGTCCCCTCATTATTCACATAGATATTAGCGAGGCCAATCTAGGCAACATGTATAGGACCGACCTATTCCTAATGGGGGACGCCAAGTTAACGCTGAGGCGCATGATAGAGTTGGCCAGGGAGAGGGGAGTCTCGAGGCGCGGCAAGCCGATTATCCAGGAGAGGCTTAATTACCTATCCAAGGCTTACTCGCTAATTGGGGAGGAGGGGGAGGGAGGCGTCAATCCACTTCAATTAATTAAGGCGCTGGAGGATGCTTTGAGCGATGATTGGGTAATAGCTGCTGATCCAGGCGTGGGGGCCATATATACATCCACCTATATGCGGGTAAGGAGGCCCGGCAGGCGCTTCCTCTATAATTACCCGATTGGCGCCCTCGGCTTCGCGCTCCCCGCCGGCATTGGCGCCAGGCTAGGGGGCTCAAGGGTGCTCGTGTTGACCAGTGACGGTAGCTTCGGATTCAATGCGGGCGAGCTGGAGACAATTAGGAGGCTCAACATCGATCTAAAGATAATTCTATTCAATAACTCATCCTTCGGCTGGATCAATGCCGCCAGCGCAGCGAAGTACGGGAAGCCCCTCACGGAGGAATTCGCCGACGTGAGGTACGCAGATGTGGCTAGATCCTATGGATTGGAGGCAATGGTGGCGGAGAGGAACAGTGATTTAAGCCAGGTGAGGAGCTTCATCTCGATGAGCGGCCCAGCCCTCATGGAGGTCAAGACAGCGCCGGAGAACGAGGTGTTTCCGCCCGTGCCTGATTGGAGGGAGCCGGCGACTAGGTTGGGCAAGAGGTACATGGGGAATTAGTTCTGGGGCCCCGGCCGGGATTTGAACCCGGGTTTTCAAGCTATCCGTTGGATTCATCCACAGGCTCGCGTGTTAACCAGGCTACACTACCGGGGCCTTGATGGGCGTGGAGCTATGCAGCTTTTAAATTTTGGCTCCCGCCACCCATCCTCCTTGCTTCCAGAATTATTTACAGAGTTCCGCTTCAATATTTAACAAGTGTGAGCTACCCCATCCTTAAGGGGCTTCCCGCTTCCCCGCCCCGCCTTGCCCGTAGTTGTGAACCACGGGTAGTGGGCGGAGCTCCACGGGCACCACGGGCGGCACCCACCCCGCACGCCTCAAATGATTGAGAGAGGAATTATAGTCCCTATCAGCCCTCCAACCACACCTGGGGCACTCAAAAACCCTATCACTCAACGTTAAATCCATCTTCACATAACCACACTTAGCACACGTTTTCGAGGAATTCCTAGGATCCACTAAAACCGCCTCCTTCCCATACTTCCCCAACTGATACTTTATTACTGTACGCATCATGCCGAAGGCAGCATCTTGAAGGCTCCTCCTAAGCCCCCTACTCGCCCCACCAATGAGCTGCTTAGCGTTAATATCCTCCATAACCACGACGTCGTAATGC
>LOBW01000026.1 GCA_001516585.1 Thermocladium sp. ECH_B | reverse complement strand
AGATTCAAGACATGGAGGGAAGCATATGAGGAGGCAAGAACAATAGCCGACCAAAAAGAATACATATTGGAATGGTACCTAGAAGAAGAAACAACTACCTAGCTATCCCTAGGTGAGCTACCCCGCCCTTAAGGGGCTTCCCCGCCCCGCCTTGCCCGTAGCTGAGGGCCACGGGTAGTGGGCGGAGCTCCACGGGCACCACGGGCGGCTCCCGCCCCGCATGCCTTGCCCAATGAAGGGTGTTGTAGATCTCACAAGCCAACTTCAACTGGGCCTTTAACGCCCTCAACGTTCGTCGATCGGCATATGCTCTAAACCTAANCCCCACGATGGGCATCAGAAAAACAGGAACATCAAATATTTGTATTTCCCTCATCCCCGCCATAAATGGCGAGGTTTCCCCCATGTGTATAAAGAAAACTATCTGACCTCCTTCCCGCCTTGAGGGTTTCCCAAGGCCTTAGGGTTTACGCCTCATTATGGGCGCTACTCGGTTACCTCCCTTGGTTTTGTCTCTTTAGTTCTCTTACTGATATTCCTCTATCCCTGGCATATTTAGGCTTTATTGTTAAAATCCATTGTTTGAGATCTTCACTATTGATGGTATTAGAATAGGATTGTATAAAGAGAAGAATTGAATTTATTAGTTATTTGTTTTATTTATTATATCAAAAATCGACTTAGGGTCATCGTACCAATATTTCTTGTATTTTTCTGGTAATCTCTTTTTATCGTCTGTATAAAGAAGGAGATATACGTATATGTTTAATCGATCTTTATGGAACTCTTTTATTTTTTCATTTTCTTCGAAGATTCTTGAATATCCATCAACTTTGTATTCGTAATCAGTAAATGAAGTACTTTTAGGATCTACGAATATGATGTAATAATCATTGTCTTTCCTTATCCAGAAAATGAAATCTGGATAGAATTTATCCTGTCTATTATCTTTCTTGTTATAATATGGGATGTAAATCTTATCTGTGGTCTGGTCTATTTTTGAGAAATACCAAAAGTCCGCATTTACCTCATTGTTTTTAATATAATTTTCAAGGTCCTCGATAAATTTTTTCTCGCTCTCTTCCTTTATTATATGATTTATGAGATCTTCCTTAGAATCCTCTGCCACGATTACAGGGATGTAATAATGGTTCTTTATATTCTTAATACTGATTTTAAATTTGTCTTTTTTAAATTCCACATCGTCGAACCAGTTTATTTTCTTTACTTGCCTTTGAAATTCTTCCGGCGATATCTCATTGTTTTTTAACTTTCTAGTTAACATATCAAGTTGTTCTTCCTGTCTACCATAACCTATCACATAATTTATCTTCTTTTTTAAATCATTTAATTCATTTTCCTCGAGAATTGCACTTATTTCCTTAAAGTGTATTATTTCGTTTTCTAGGTTCTTAAACGTATCAATATTCTCTAAGATAATTTTAATATGGTTTATCAGATCGATGGTTTGCATGAAGGCGTTTCCATCATTATTTCTATCGAAATTATCTTCCCTGAGATATTCCTTTAATCTTTGTATATCAGAGACTTGTAGATATTCGTTGTATAATGCATAAAGCAATTTATCATCTCCCAGCCATTGAACATATCTATTCAACAATTCATAATTTCCTGTAAATTTAGGAATTTCTGAAATCTCTGGCTTATCATTTTCCCTATAAACAGGTATCAGTAAATTATGGCCATCAATATTTTTGTTCTTCTCTAATTCTATATTGAAGCCGGATTTACTCCTTTCGTATTTTATTGAATCCATGATTTTTTTAATATTTTCCACATCAGTGCCGAAGACAAAGAGGGATTCAATCATAGATACATCGCAACTCTTGAGTTTATCCCTTATTGTTTTAGCCAATGTATTTTCATTGGCCAGGAATCTCAAACGCTTTCTCATGCCTTTTAAAGGCTCTATTCTTTCCCCTCTACCTATGGATTGCAGTACATATTTCCTTGAGTCGCCCATACCAATGTTGATAAACATCATCACATTTGGTCTATTGGAATCCCAGCCTTCGTAAAAAGATCTTGAACCTAGAAGTATGTTTATTGAGCTATCATCTTCATTTAACCTTTGAAAATAACTCTGGTTATCATAGGACTCATTTATCTCGTAATTTTTCAATTTCTCTTTAACCCATTTCCCGATGTCGCCAATCTTTATTAGTGCAAATGGTTTATCAGAAGTCTTAAGCTTTAGAACCAACTCCTCTTCATTATTTGGAATTTTTATAACCTCAATTTTACCATTTGTTTCTGAATTATAAACGTATTTCAGTATGTGATCGTAAGTTATGCTTTTCAAAAAATTTTCATCAATTATTAACTCATCATGGGCAAACACATACCTTGGATGACTCTTTAATTCATCCAATAGATCAACCATCGCCTCATTGTAATTATGTATATTGGACTCTATGGCGATTTTTTCTAATACATTGAAAATTATCTGTAGATCGGAATCATCTATATTTACCGAATTGCCGTATATTACCATCATTGGGTTATGGTATAAATCCGATTGAATACTCAATTGATTATCGGATTTAAAAGTTGAAGAGATACTTTCTCTTGCCATTTTAATAGCTGTGAGAAGTATTAATGACTTTAATACAATCTTTTCCTTCTCATTTTCATCAAATTCATCAAATTTATCCATGTTTTTTTGAGATACGTAGACATTCTTGCCGTATCCTTTCTCTATGAAACGATCTAGGTTGAAGTTGAATACGGTCGTTATAATATCCCATGGATCTGTAAATGTCGCGGAAAAGTTAAAGAGAAAACCAAATCTAGTTATGAATGAATAATACAGTTGTCTTTTGGAATCCTCCTTATCCCCTTTATGTGCTTCATCCAATATCAAATACCATTTACCGTTATTTTCGAAATCCATGTACGATAATTCCTTTTCCTTTGTCTCATTGGAAATCAAATCAGATCTATAAAAGAACACATTTATATTATCCTTGCTTGCCGAGATTTCGAAGTTCTTTAACTTATCATAATCCTTTAGATTGTGTAGAACTATCTTTCTATAATGATAATAATTGTATTCATCCACGTGCTTTCTGAATTGCTCTATCAGATCTTCCCTATATGTTAGAAATAGAATATCATTCTTAGGTATTTTTCCATTATTCATTAGATAATCCAAGAGCTCGATTAGTTTAATTATGACTAAGGTTTTTCCCGATCCAGTAGCCATCCAGAAGCTAGCTCTGTTAACAAAATTGTAGAAGCCTATTACCTTTCTTTTCTGTCTGTTTTCATAGTCATAATACTGTAACAATTCTTTAACGGCCTTGTTTTCATCAGATGGGCCCAAGTCCTTTATCTTATTATTTCTCTGCAACAATTCATTGTATAATTTCTTCTTTGTTTCAATGAATTCGTCGTATTTATTCTTCTTTGGATACTCATATAGATCATCATAGAAATGCTTTAGAAACTTAGTGATGTTTTTAATTGCATCTATCTGATAGTCAAATAATTTCTTCCTATCTGAAAAGTATTCAATGTTATTTAATTGCCAAGCTCTGGGTAAGGATCCATAATCCAATTCATTGGCAATAGTTTCGTATAAAATATTCTCTTTCTTCTCTTCCTTCTTAGCCATCTTTACCACCATATTAACGGCTTTATGGTTTTGAAGTCTATTCTGTCATATTTTACCTCTTCTTCATTATTATTATCATCCACCAATATCACGGAATCCTTTGTTATCCTCTTAATCCATTTGCCTTTCAAGTTTGATAATGTTTCTGCAATATCTATGTTTGGATAAATTTCATCAAATTTTATGCTAATTTTGTTGTTCTTGTAATCCAATTCCATAGCATCAAGCAATTTCGGATCCTTTAAGAAAACATACTGCTCATAAATTGATTTATCATCCAAATCAAAGAATGGTTCTGACGGTATATAATGACATTTTCTAAGGGTTTGTTCATACTGCTCTAAATCATAATATTTGAAAAATCCACCAGCACTATTTTCGTTATACTTTTCTTGTACACCCTCTTCTTTTGATATCCCGTTTATCATATGCTAAAACCTTCTTCATTCTTGGTAAAACCACACTGTAGAAGTGTTCACCCATCTCAACACCAATCCATTTTCTACCAAGTTTGTGGGCTACTGCTGTTGTAGTGCCAGAGCCTAGGAAGAAATCCATGACTAAATCTCCTTCGTTTGATGTTGATTCTATGACACGTTTTAAGAGAATTTCGGAGTTCTCGGTTTGAAATCCTGTTAAAGAAGAATAACCAGATATATCTAACCAGTTATTATCTATGAGCAATTCTTCTCTTGGATGTACCCAATATTTAATTTTATTCCCTTCTCTTTTAATAAATTCCAATTGTTTTCCAGTTCTAATCCAATATTCTTCTAAGGTTTCACCCGTTATTTTTGATTCTTCCAAGTATTTTCGATAATTTTCTACTGCTTTATATGCTCTTTCTTTACTCCATTTCCATTGTCCTTTACTTATGTTAATCCCGAGAATCTCATATCTCATTGTTGGTCTATCATATGCTTCGCCTTTCTGAAAATCTGCCCAAAAACCATATAATTTTTTTCTTCCGATGCTTCTTTATAAAAGCCAGTGAATCTTACTTCTTCTTTCTTAGAATACCAATAAAGATTATCATATGAATTAGTCATCGCTCTAAAATTTTTAAATTGAGACAGTAAACCTGCTTTTGGAGCTCCTCTTTTTACTATTATCTCATTCCTAAAATTCTCCTCCCCAAAAATATCATTCATTAAAGGTCTTACAATCCAATTACCATTATAATCACACCTAACAAAAATACTTCCCCTTTCATTCAAGAATTCTCTTCCTAATCTTATCCTATTTTCTAACATTGTTGCCCATGTAGCATCCTTATATTTCACCGAGTAGAAGTAATTTGCATCTTGTTCTTTGTTAAATGGTGGGTCAATATATATTGTCTGTACCTTTTCCTTAAATTTAGGCAAAATCGTATTCAAAGCCTGATAATTCTCAGAATGAATTAACCATCCATCCAGTTCCTTATCCAAATTATCAAATAATGAAAGAATATCTAACTCTAAATCCTTAAAGTACTTTGTATCTATTGGTAGGAACTTATATTTAGGATTTAAACTTTCTACAATGCCCATTTGGATTATATCTTCCTTCTTAAAATCATCATCGATAATGCCTAATTCCTTCCATTCATTAATCTGATCATTTATTCTTTCATGATTTAATATCTTCTTTATGATTTCCATTCCACCATTTTTATTGGCAATCCTATCTAAAGTTATGACATAATTGGAATTCAAAACAAATTTAGGTTTATTCCATATTTTAACAAGTTCATCCTCAAATTGTGATACAAAATCAATAATCTTATACGCAATTTCCTTTAGAGTTTTTAATTCTTTTATCCTCTTCTCAGAAAAATCCGATTCATCGTCAAAAAGGTAATTCTTTAGCCAAAGATCAAATTGTTCTCTTAAGAAAGATTTAGCGTCCTTATTAATGAAGTAATCAACTTCATTTTGTTTCTCAAAGATTTTGAATATTTTTTCAATATCTTCCTCATTGAGATAAATCCTATTAGTATTTAATTTCCTTGTTATTTCTCCAAACTCAGTTTTTCTTCCCCTTTCTGAATATAAAACATAAAATGAAACCTCATTGTTTTTTATATCGTTTAATTCATATATTACTTCTCTCTTTTCATTTGCGGATTTGTGCTCTAATTTAGATACATCAAATTTTATAATGTATTTGACGTTATCCTTGTTATATTCCACCGTTAAATCATTCCATAATCTATCCGTCTTCACGTAATATAACATTCTTGTCTTCCAGAATAGGATAACGTCATCCTGATCAGTGTATATTTTATCATAGATTTTACTTTTTAGAGGTGTATAGGTGAAGTATATTGAACCGGATTCAGAAAAATATGTGGAAAAGAATGTATTGAGCTTATCGTATATCTCCTCCTTGAAATCAGGAAATTCCTTCAATTTTTCATCAATTTCCTTTTTTAATTCTTTGAATACTATATCGAAATAGGATGATTTTATTTTCATTAAATTTACGAATCCAGAATTGCCCTCAATCTTTGCTCCTATGAATATATCTTTTAATTTATCATAAAACAATTGTTCATTCTTTTCCATATTTGCTCACCATCTTTCTATATATCTTCATGCTCTCTCCCTCTTTAATATTTTTCTGTTGATACCATAACGTTGACTTGTTTATCTTCAACTCTTTCCCTTTTTCAAGATCAATTGACATAATCTTATTCCTCATTTCATTGCTGTCATTCCTTGATATCACTATATCTGGTATCTTGAATTCAAAGTAATTTTTTCTTTCCTGTTATGTGTTTACTCAATTCCATGATATTCTCAGTTTTCATTCGTTCTGGAATTTCAATTCATAATGAGATTCAATGCATTACCAGATAAAAATAAATTAGACCTATACCAATTGATAATGAAGTAATAAAAAGTACAAGAATTGCAAAAAAAAGCGACCTAAATGCATTTCTTGTCCTAAACCAAGAAAAAGTTCTATGAGTATAATTTCTTTCATTCAAGTATCTTATTGCTTTTTCTGTACTGACAGGAATATTCTCTATTCCCATTTCTTTTTCAATCGACTCCATCCATGCAACCCTAACATCTTGCATAAGTCTATATTTAGTCAGTGCAACCAGAAGGACAAAATCAAAAATTCCTCCTAGAATTAATACCAGTCCCATTACTAAATAATTATTCTTGATAAAACCAAAAGACACGGCAAAGACAACTGATGTTATAGTAATAGCAACACTAGGAACTTGCCACAACAATTGGTCAAACATTCTGTAATCGTAGGAAGCTCTATTATATTGAGCAATTATTAAATTTTGTTTAATCTTTTCTTTATCTTCATCGTTCATTCGATCCTCACTATAGTCTTACTATAAACCTTTCCTCTTTTATATTTTTCTGTTGATACCATAACGTTGACTTGTTTATCTTCAACTCTTTCCCTTTTTCAAGATCAATTGACATAATCTTATCCCTGACTTGAGAATAATTGTTTCTTTTTATTTCTAAGGTATTACGAATTCCAGTTTTTTACTATTTCCAGTAATGTATTTGCTCAATTCCCTTATGCTCTCAAACATGATACTTTCTAAAGTGTGCTGTTTATTCTTGAATTCATAACGCTGATTGAAATTGTTCTTGATTTTTCTCAATCAATAGTTTTGCTGTATTAGGTTTTAACCTAATATGGTAATTCTCAGTTGTGTTATGAAATCTGACTTCTTTAATTTGTTTTCCATTAATTCGATTACGGGATAGTNAACGACATTTCTGAACAGTTCCTGTAAATCGTATACTAAAGGATGCTTTGAGGGTGCCATTTCATGAAGATAGCCGATTGAAACATCTAAACCTATGGAATTGATATCTTTCCTTACCATTGATTCAAGTATTGCATATCCATAATTCGGCAATGCATTAATTGGATCGGATGCGTTCATATTCCATGAATACGAAAGATTTTTCCTTCATTCAAAGTGGAAATCTTTGGCTAAGGAATTGAATATTTTAGTTAATTCTGACCAGTAAGCCGATGCTATTCCACCATCACACATCATTAGATTGTTAACATTATCGTAATCCACTCTCTCAATTTCCTTGTTTATTGTTGATAAATCCATATCATAGAAACTGGAAAGTGCTTTCAATAGATACATGCATGGAAGACGCTGATCGCCAGTAAATACGTTCTGAAACAGTTTTTCGCATCTTTGAAATATATAGGGTTTGAACCTCAGACGGCCCCATCAAGGCATTTCCGACCGAATCTCAACGTTGATTAAACGCCGATCCTTTTTTCTGGTTCTATTTAACTGCATCACAAACAGCATTATTACAGACCGTATATCCTGAAGACGTAGTTCTTCAGCGCATCAACGAATGCCATCCAGACGAATGCAAAGGCCAGAGCCATCAATATGGAGTATACGGGTATTTTGTTAACGAGGATACCCAGTGCAGATATCAGAGAGATTCCGATTATATCACCAAGTATCGATAACATCAAGTATCGTGAAGGCTTTGAGTGCCAGAAGCGCCCTCTTTCTCTTACCATAAAAACATTGAACAAGCCGCTGAATACAAGCACATCAAATATTAAGGTATGTATCATGTTTTTTGAGAAATGGAGATACAGACCAGCATAGAGAACTATAAAACCCTCAACTACGAGAAGGGCCGCTATAAGACCAGATGTGACTACCATGGCCTTTACATTCCATTTTTCTGGCTTATTCGAATACCTTACATTATCTGTCGCAATCGACATGGTTACGAAATCGTTGGCGAATAGTAGTAGTATTATATCAAATGGCGTGGTCACGAAGAAATGCACGGCGAAGAACGAAATCGTCAGAAACGCCACAACCTGTATGGTTTTCACTATCTTGTTAAGCGTATACGTCAGCATCCTCTGGAATATCCTCCTTCCCTCTTTGACTGCCTCGACTATATCAGAAATGCCTTCATGCGTAAGCACTATGCTTGCCGAAGCCTTTGCAATATCAGTAGCGTTGCTGAGAGCTATACCGACCTCCGCCTGTCTCAACGCGGGTGCATCATTGACACCGTCGCCGGTCATTCCGGTAATATGACCCTCTTCCTGCAGCGATTTCACTATTCTGAACTTATCCTCTGGAAATACCTCTGCGTATATGGCACACTCATCTGAAAATTTGCCATCAGTATGGATGTTGCAGGCCTTTCCCTCGATTCCCACCTGTTTACCTATCTCCTCAGCTATGGGTTCATTGTCTCCTGTGACCATTTTAACCGAGACGCCGAGATCCTTTAGATCTGATATGAGCTGCTTTGAGTCATCACGCGGCGGATCATAGAGTGGTATTAAACCGACAAGATGCATCCCATCCTCTCCGGCACCTACGGCTATGACCCTGTAGCCTCGCTTTGCCAGATTCACAACATCATCCATTATTTCATCGTATTTCGTGCTGCACAGCTGGCTTATGATCTGTGGTGCACCTTTGGCCACCTTTATGGTTTTTCCATTCATCTTGATTACCGCTTCGGTTCGCNTGGTTGAAGGGTCAAATGGCGTGAAAGCCATCCTAAGCGAAATATCCGGTACTATGTTCCTGGCCTTTGCATATTCCAATATGGCCTTATCTATGGGATCATCGCTCTGAACTTCAGATGCAAATGCCACATACATTATGAGATCTTTCTCATCTGCGTTGAGCGGTATAGGATCCACAACTGTAAGATGATTCTTGGTTATGGTTCCAGTTTTATCGGAGCATAGAACATCCATCGATGCGGCATCCTCTATTGCGCTTAGTCTTGTCACTATAGCACCCTTTCGAGAAATGTCGAGAGCCCCATAGGCCATAGCTATCGTGAATGTCGCAGGAAGTGCCACAGGAATTGAAGCTATCAGAAGCACTAGGATGAGTGGAATTATGTCCTGTATTGGTATATGAATAAAGTAAGAGTATGTGGCGGTTATCAGAACAAGGATCACATCTAGTATTATCAGATCCCTAACTATGCCAAATATGAGTGATTCTATGTGTGATTTAGTTCCAGCAGATTGTATAAGATCAGTTTTTTCCAAAGTAGGTATTTGGTCCGGTCTTTACGACAACGGACAGTGCTTCCCCGCGTTTGACTATAGATCCTGAGTACACGGCATCTCCCCTCTCCTTTGACACCGTTACGCTTTCTCCCGTCAGCGCAGATTGATCAATTTCAAGGCTACCTGATATTACGACTGAATCCGCTGGTACAACATCCCCCAGCCTTATGTCTATAATATCCCCTGGAACCAGAAACCTGGCCTCAATTTGCTTCCAGTTACTTGACCTGATANCTCTCGCCCTCACCCTGAGCTTTTGTTTTAGGAGTTCTACCGCATTTTCAGCCTTCGATTCCTGAAAAAATCCTATGAATGCGTTGAAAACGAGAAGAAACAAAATTATGTATGTATCGAGATATTTACCAAGCAAGGCAGTTATTACTATGGTGGCCTCCAGCATCCAGGGAACAGGCGCCCAAAATTTTTTGAGAAACTTGATGGCTTTGTTTTCCTTTTTTTCCTGCATCTCATTGTAGCCGTATTGTTCGATTCTTTTCTGTGCTTCCTCTTCTGTCAGGCCAGATTGACTTGTCCCAAGTTCTTTCAGGATCTTATCCACATCGGCCTTTTCATCATTCATATCAATATAATATCATCACTTTATTTATAAGTATGTTGCATAAATGATAGGCCTCCACTATCTGTCTGAGAATATTATAATAATGGGNCATCATTGCCATCTCCTGAGCTATGTATTCAAACCTCTTTGCCTTTACAATTTCACCCATCACCCTCTTGAGACCTGAGAAATATATTTCCACAATCCATCTCTTATCATAATTAATTGTTATTTTTTCATTCGCTCTCTGTTCTTTTTATTTCTCTGGCTATTCTTGCCTTATAATGAGAATCCCCTGAAAGCGTGGAAGAGTTCTTCCTTGTGGAAATTATTACCTTTCCATCGAGAGAGTTGTATATGCTCCTTGAATCGTATACCTTGTCACCATAGAGTTTTGATAAAAACGAACGACAAACCTCGGCCCCTTTAGGGCAGGGAGGAGGTCAGGTTAACACGAGTTTACTAAAGCTAATAAATAGTTAACAGATAACTAAATGTCAACAAAATTAAACAATGTTAAATGGATTAAGGCAATGCCAACAAACATTGATAATCAATATTTTAATTATCATAATTATTAAGCAAAAGGTAAACTTTTTTCGTTATCTATATCCTCCATTAGTGATGGGCCCGCCGGGATTTGAACCCGGGGCCTACCGGTTATGAGCCGGCCGCTCCACCTGGCTAAGCCACGGGCCCTCATCTATGCCTGTAGCGCTTTTGTTTTTTAATTTTACCCCTCACCTTATCGCTAATAGTGGAATAAAAACTTAGGGGATTTTAGTTTGGCTTTACCTAGTTACGTCGTGGCCGGCCAAGCTCTTCTTTCCCGTTTCGAATCCCTTCAGGTACCATAGGAGTGTCATTGCGAGGGCCGTGATGAATATCGCCGTCACTATGGCCGCCTCGGCATTAAACGAGAGGACATAGAGGGATAGTAGACCTGTTATTGTGCCGGCAATTATCCAGACAAGTGTTCTCACATATGAAACGTACTTGCCTCTCATCTGGGTTGGGAACATCTCTGGCTCAAGCATTGCCCTAACCCCCCACGTAGTTTCGACGGGTATGAAGAGAAGCGCTGTGAGGGCTAGTAACGTGGTGCTTGATATATCCCTAGTGATTGCCTCATATGTCCATAGAATTATCCATAGCAGGGCCAGTAATCCATATGATGCTAGCGAGGCTGCCTTTCTTGATACGCGGTGAACAATGGCTGCACCAAATATTATCCCAACGATCACCATCATGAGGCCGCCAATTAGCGGTATCTCGCTGGCTAGGCTGCTTGAGAAGTAGAGGAAGCCAACATCGTACGTTATGTAAACGAAGGCAACGTCTTGGGCAATGCCTATTATGGTTATTATGAGGAATCTAAGGGGGATGCTTAGGGTTGGTGAGACCGGTTCAGTCTCGCCATCTATTGACTTCCATGCATCATTTACGTCTAGATCGGCCTTGCCGGCCAATGCCTTCCATGGAAGCGATTCCTCCACCATGAAGTACCCAATTATAAGTGCGGCAAGGGGAGCTAGGAAGAGGAGGACTATGGCCACCTCGGTTTGGAGCGCGCTGAAGCCGAGGAGGAGCGGGATGAATACTATGGCCACTCCCAAGTTGCCGAAGTTCTGGACAATTACCTCAATATTGCCGCGCCACTTGGCTGGAACGGATTCCGCTATTATCGATAATACAGGGGTCTCGAGCCCTATTGCGGCCATCCCTATCAATATGAATGATATGACTAGGGCAATTACGTTGGAGCCGGCGGCAACGTATATGGCTACCCCGGCGAGTATCAGCGCTGCCGTGAGTATGAATGAGTTTCTGCGGCCAATGCTGTCGGTCAAGTAACCGGAGAGCAGTGAGCCGAAGCCGCCCGCTATATATGGCAGGCTGAGCGCTAGGAACGCATACTTGGTTGGTATTATGTTACCTATTGCGGCCACTGGTCCATAGCTTTCAGCGACGCCGTAAACCAGCATTCCCATTGCCAGCGCTATTATTGATCCCCAGGGAAACCCTTGGACCCGCATCGCTGCATTGCTGTTGGCGCTTCCAATGCCAGTGCTTGGATTTGAGTCGGCGAGTCGGGATCCTGTATCGCCTTTCTTGTTCTTCACTGTTTTTTCTTAGCTTGAACGTTTAAATATTTTTCTTTAAAATAACCCAGATAATACATTATTTTTAAATAATCAATTAAATTAAAGAATGGAAATGTTAAATGGCCACACTAATGAGAAGAATTGCCGAAAACACCATCTACTGCAGCTCAATTACTTCCTGCTTCACCGAGTACTTCCGCAACGCCTCTAACCTGGGCTCAACTCCAATGCCAGGCAATTTTCTGACACTTATCGTTCCATCCTTATTCAATGACCATGGCTCCGTTATATCCTCATCATAATACCTATCGCTGGCGCTTATATCATTCGGTAACTTAACGTTAGGCAGAGTGGCAAGGGCAACTTGAACCCCACGCCCTACCCCGGTCTCCAGCATACCGCCTATCCAAACCGGCATCTCAACTAATCTGCAGAAATCGTGAATCGCAACGCTATTAGTTATTCCCCCAACCCTTCCCGGCTTAATATTAATGACCTTACAGGAACCCAATTCAAATGCCCTCCTAGCATCAAGGGGGCCCTTTATGGATTCATCCAGGCAAATCGGCGTGCGCAGATCGCGTTGAAGCTTGGCGTGATCGATTAAGTCATCATAATCAAGGGGCTGCTCGATCAAGAGTAGATCAAGGTCATCCATTTCCCGGAAAATCCTGGCATCACTTAAGGAGTAGGCCGAGTTAGCATCCACCTGGAGAGGTATATCGGGATACTCGCGCCTAACTTGCTTAACTACATTCACATCCCATCCAGGCTTGATCTTTATCTTGATTCTCCGGTAACCTGACTCTAAGTAGAAATTAATGGCCTTCATCAACTCATCAATATTAGACTGAATGCCAATGGAGACCCCGCTAACTATCTTGTCCCTAACCCCTCCCAGCAACTCATGGAGAGGCTTACCCAGGGACTTCGCATATGCATCCCACACAGCTTCCTCCAGCCCCGCCTTAGCCATGTTATGACCCCTAACCCTGCTTAATCTATCTATGAATGATCGAGGCTCTACTATATCCATTCCCCTCAGGATCGGCGCCATGTAATCCCTAATTGCTAGCCAAGCCGTGCCCACTGTCTCATAACTATACCACGGCCCATCATCTGCAGTGACCTCCCCCCATCCATCGAGTCCATTATCTAACATGACCTTAACCAGTACCCCATGTCTATCCAACGACGCGCCGAAGCTTGTCTCGAACTTGGTCTTGAGCCTCATTACCACATGGTAAAGCTCAATTCTCTTAACTCTCATCGGCAAAGCATCAATAGCCTAATATTAACTTTTTGCCCTCATCCAAAAAGCCGGCCTCCGAAAATAAAGGTCATTCAATTATAGAGCCCCTGCCCTTAAAGGAGCGGGAATCGCATTAATTCATGCCACGGCGACCCTAGAGCCTGGATACATAGTAAATCACACATATCCCGATTAAGTCAAGTATGCATAGGGATAAAAATGGTAAATCAACGAACTTGATGAGGAGGCTCGCGGAGAGCTCTATCTCAAGTATGAACATCGCTATGCTATGGGATAGAAGTATTAACGATAATATCGCCAATGCGAAGCTAAGCGGCGCCTTTAACCTAAACACGTGAAAATAATTCTTCACTATGAGGGCTGACATCACTATTTGGCAACCAATTAATGTCGTATCGATTACTAGGTCCACTAATCCCATTCAGTGTCAATTCCCAGCTTGCTGGCTAATTTAATAATTTTAGCCCAATTGGAATCAACGAGCTCCGTCGTGTAATATGGAGCCCCGTACTTATTATTGAGCCGCTTAATTAAACCACTCTTCTCAAGTATATTTAAGTGATACATTGTTGTTTTATAGCCTAGACCCAATCGACGCGATATTTGATTTGGATTCATGGGGCTCCTCTTTATCTCTATTAATATCCTCAGTCGCGTTGGACCGCCCTTAGAGCCGCCGAGAAGCCAATAGAGATTAACATATGTCTCCCTCTCCGCTGACCCAGGAGCCGGGAGCGCTGCGCCCTTCACTGCATCTGTCCTCGTGTCGAATATGTTGTTAAACGACATTTAGGGGTTAGTCATATGTTAATACTATTTAACCTTTGCGTTNCGGAGAGCGAAATATGAACAACCATATTAATACCTATACCATAAGGATATTGCTCTAGTAAATGCAAATCAGTTTATTAATTTTTATAAAAATAGTTTAACCTAGTTGGAAACAGAGTAAAGGGATCAAAGCTTTATAGGAGACTTGGACCGGGGAAAATCATGAGCCTACTGTACTTCGATATAGATGAAATAAAGGCCCAATGCGACATGAATTATAGCAATTACTCGGAGAACGGTGTAAATTACGTACCCTGTAGGTACAGTGCGCCCGGCATAATTAGGGCGCTCCCCTACTTGCTAAAGTATCTAGGATTGCGGGCAAGCGATGCTGGGAAAATGGTTGAGTCCCGGTTTGGGAGAATCATGATTAAGGCGGAGAACGATGAATTAATCCTCTGGATAAGCACGGATGCAATGCAAATGGGATTCTCGACGGGCGAAGTAGCTAGGCAAGTGGCCCTAGTCACGCGAGGACTTCTNCTTTGCCTAGAATGAGGAGCGGTTCTCCCCTCTTCGCGAAAGCCATCCTGCAAGGAATTGCTAGTTTAGACATGGCTCTCTTCAGCGCTATCTTGGCGTGGTTCACGTTCTTCGCCTCAACCTCCACATAGAATAGTACATCTCCCCTCTTTATTTGGACGGCTCTCCCCGTGGGGACCCCGAATGATTGCCTCATGCCTTCCTGGAGACGGTCTGCTCCAGCCATTGCTAACATCTTGTTCTCCCTAATCACGTGGTGCGGGTACTTGGCTAGTTTTAGGTAAAAGTTTTGATCAGTCAAAGTGGCGGATAAGTACTTATACGCCATTTGNCTTGCGGCCTCCAAGGAGTTAACCCTTATCTGGCCAGAGACTAGGGGGAATAATGCGACTACATCGGTGAATTTCTCCCTATCCTTAGGCTTAGTGGCCCCCATCTCGAATTTAGGTATCTGGGCATAGGGGGCTCCATGAATGTACTTGGTTCTCGTATATGGTCTCTTCAGTCTCCTATAGCACCTTCCTGGTCTTAAAGGCATGAATCACCCAGTCGTCTCCAGTTTATAAATATTGATGAGGCAAGGCTAAAGCCAACTAGGGAGGGAATAATTTTTAAGCATGGGGAGGCCCAGGCTTCATAGTGATACCCATCTGGCAAGCGAAGGCGAATTCTCGGTAACGCCCTGGAGCGTTAAAGGCAAGGTGGATTACCTGAGGCTTGCAAAGGAATTCGGCGTTCAATTAATTGGAGAGGAGGAAATGCAACTCCTCAAGTCACTCGCTGGGGATATCCATCCATTAATAAGGCGGGGATACTTCTATGCGCATAGGGACTTGACCCAAGTACTGAGCAGGCATGCGGCTGGGGGGAAGTGGGCTCTCTACGCTGGGCGGGGACCCAGTGGCGATCTCCATATTGGGCATCTAGTTCCATGGATTCTGGCCAAATGGTTTGTAGATAAGTTTGGAGTGGAGTTCTTCTTTGAGTTAACTGATGACGAGAAGTTCTTAGTTAAGGAGGGCTACACATTGGAGGAAACGAATAGATTAGCGTATGAGAATGCCCTTGATTTGATAGCCCTCGGCTTTGAGCCCCGTAACCTACACTTAATAATAGATACAGAGGATATTTCGCTCCTCTATGGAATAGCGGTGAGGATAGGGAAGCACTTAACGCTCTCCACCCTTAAGCATACCTTTGGATTCACGGATTCAACTAATGTAGGTGCAGCCTTCTTCCCAACGCTGGAAATGGCAATGGCGTTCCTCCCATCAAGCCTATATGGAGAAGAAGTGCCGGTCCTAATACCGACCGCTATAGATCAAGATCCCTACTTCAGACTGGGTCGAGACGTGGCGCCGCTCCTTGGATACCCAAAGCCGGCTACGATTTATAGTAAGTTCCTTCCAGGCTTGACTGGGGAGGATAAGATGAGCGCATCAACGCCCGAATCATCCATATATGTCACAGATAACGAGAAGGCAATAAAGCGAAAAGTAATGAATGCATTCACTGGGGGACAGGCGACTGTTGAGGAGCAGCGGAGGCTTGGCGGTAATCCTGATATTTGCCCGGTCTATAAGTATCACCTGCTTTTCCAGGAGAGCGACGAGAAGGTTAGGAGCATATATGAGGACTGCAGATCTGGGCGGCTGCTCTGTGGAGAGTGCAAGTTAATGCTTAATGAACGATTATCGAGCTTCATTGCTAGCCATAGGGAAGCGAGGGAGAAGGCTAAGGAACGGATACATGAATACAGGATACAGGTAAAGCGTTAAGCCCTTCTAACCCTAATCAAGTGCTCCGCCTCTCTGCCCTGCATGCCGTACGTCAATACAACGTTCTCCCCAGGCGTGATTAATCCAAGCTCAAGGAACCGATTAAACGCCTCCTCCAGTCCTGCCTCATAATCGCTTGCCTTCACGACGCTTGACTCGACTCCCCACATCATGCGGAGCTGCCTAGCCACGTAGTTGCTCGGCGTTGCTGCCAGTATTGGTACTCCAGGCCTAAACCGCGATATCCTCACCGCAGTTAATCCGCTTTTAGTGAATATAACTATCTTAGCCCCCATATCGCTAGCCAGCTTCGCGACTCCCATTGCAAATCTCATTCTATAATCATAAAGAGATAGATCCACCCCAACAATGGAGGAGGAGCCCTCATACTTCGCCGAGATCCTCTCAAGCCACTTCACTGCATCAATGGGGTACTTGCCGATCGTGGTTTCATCCGTGAGGAGGAGCGCATCAACTCCCTGCGTTACGGCAGTCATTACGTCGACGACTTCCGCCCTCGTTGGAACCGGATTAGAGACCATTGAGCTTAATAATTGGGTCGCAACCATTACTGGTCGCCCCTGTCTAAGGGCCTCCTCCACTATTCTTTGTTGAATTATTGGAACCTCTTCCAACTCGAATGTCATGCCTAAATCGCCGCGGGCCACCATTACGTAATCCGCGGCCTCAACCACTTCCTTCAAGTTATCTATGGCGGCCCTGCTCTCCATCTTAGCTATAACCTTTGCTTCGCTTCCCTTGCTGGATAGATATGACTTGACCTCCAATATGTCCTTGGCGCTCCTCACATGGCTTATCCCTATGAACTCGAACCCGGAATCCACGGCTAACGATAAGGCTTCCTTATCGTGATCATCCAGTATCGGAAGAGGATAATCCTTACCCTTCACGTCTATTGACTTATTGCTTCCAATGACTCCACTGGATTGGGCTGTTGCCTTAATGGTCTTCTCATCCTTAGATTCAACTATTAACTTGAGCCTCCCATCATTCATTACAAGCACATCCCTCGGTTCCACGGCTGCAAAGAACTCCTTGATTGGAACCGGCACTTCCCCTCCTGTGGCTTCCTGTCCATACTTGAAAACTATGGTTTCCCCAGCCTTAACTATAATTTCCCCGTGAACTAATCCAGTTCTAACTCCGGGTCCCCTAAGATCTCCCAGAATCGGTAGGCCAGCGCCTCGTATTAACGATACTCGTCTCCCCCACTCCTGGGGATCCCCATGGGAGAAGTTTATTCGTGCCCCATCTATGTGCTTCGCCACTTCCTGGAATGTTGCCGGATCATCGGTAGCGGGGCCAATTGATGCCATTAACTTAACCCTATGCATGAGTCCTCAATCATGTTTCGGTTTAAAACATATTCCTCAACGGTTGTTCAGGAATTAGTGATTAGGCCGCAATATATTTAATCAATTGATTAAATAAGAGGCAATGGTAGTTCAATCATTATTTGCCTCCATGGCCCCCCCACAATATTGATTGAAGATAATCCATGGAAGAAGCCCCTCTCGAGCCTCGGGAGGAGACTAAGCGAGGAAGAGAAGCCAGAGGCAGTTGTAATTATTAGTCCGCACTTCACGTCGTGAAACGGCGAATTCCTAATTAAGACCCAGAATCCACTTCCATGCATACAGGATTATCATGGATTCCCTCAGGAGCTCTATTCCTACTGCTATTCGACCAATAATGATGTCGATCTAGCAACATCCATAATTAGAACAGCCAAGTCCAGGGGCTTGAGGGCTAGATCGCATGAGGAGCGGGGTCTCGATCATGGAGCCTGGATACCCCTTCTATACATGTTCCCCAATGGAATCAAGACAGCGCCCATCTCAATAACCGAGGCAAGCCCGGAGACCAATATCGAGATGGGGGAAAGCAATCGCAAATGCATCGCGAGGAAGACGCGTCCTAGTAATTGGAACCGGATCGCCAACGCATAGTCCTCTCTATATTGCTATTGGCGCGGCCGGAGCCCCGAGAGCCGGAATATTTGGTATGGACTTGCCGTGGCCCGGCGCCTCAATGTTTGCCGCCGAATTCTTGCGTTCCTCTACGTAACCCTTGCCTCAACTGGTTTTCGATTAATTCATGAAATGCCTTCCCCCTGAAGGTCATTATCCTCACGCTTCTCGTTGAGGCATGAGCCGCATTAATGATGAATTCCTTGGGATGCGAATTGCTCCGGGGAATAAATATGGCTAATCCGTAATTGCCTTAATGGATGGGTTTCTAATGGGAAGGATGAAACTTTATATAGCGAGCCTCAACGTGGATCCACATGGCCATTACTCAATTCAATAGGGAGAGCTGGAGGCGGGTTGAGCGGATGGTGGAGGCGAGCGATATCGTGATGGAGGTGTTGGATGCAAGGGATCCGGAGGCCACGAGGAGCCCTAGGGCTGAGGCAATGGTCAGGGAGAGAGGAAAGGGTCTGCTTATAGTGCTTAATAAGGCGGATCTGGTGCCTATGAACGCATTACTAAGGTGGAAGAGGGCGTTGGAGAGGGATGCGCCAACCATCTTCATAAGCGCTAAGTATAGGCTGGGCACTAGGATGCTGACTAAAACAATTAAGAGAACGGCCACTCGGATACCGGTTACTGTCCTAGTCATGGGTTACCCAAATGTAGGTAAATCCACAATAATAAATTACCTAAGCGGGAGATACGCGGCGCCAACGAGTCCAGTTCCAGGCTGGACTAGGGGGGAGAAGATCATTAAGGCTAGGCCTTGGTTAACGGTAATTGATTCGCCTGGAATTATTCCTGTGGAGAGCAATGATCCGGGAATGCGGATAGTGAGGGGAGAGGAATCGCCCAGCGATGTGGAGGATCCCGTGAGGAGCGCTATTTCATTGATCAAGAGGATGCTGGAATTAGGCTCCACGGCTTTAATGGATAGATATGGAATCGATGTGAGGGACCCCATGGAGGCCATAGAGGCTGTGGCTAGGCGGCGAGGCTTCCTGCTTAGGGGTGGTAGGCTTAATATAGATGAGGCGGCTAGAGCTATACTGAGGGATTGGATAGAGGGTAAATTAACTTATTACACTTTGCCCCGGGGGGACTCTACATGAGGAATCCACTGGTTGAGGCAGATCCACTGGCCTATTATGGTAAGGTAGCGCCGCTGATAATTAGATTCACTAATGGAAGGAGGTCCACTGCAATTAAGGGCGATCACAAGACAAGTAGGGGAGAGGAAGCGCAGCTAGATGATGTGGAGGACGTGATGGCGGTCGTGAAGCGGGAATTTATCGATATAATGACGTCGGTCTCTAGGAATGGATTAATAGATGTGGTTGTTTTCGATGTGAAGGGAACAGGGAACCTTTGGCTCAGCGAGGATGGCGCAACTGTGTTTTACTTAGCGATACAGGCAATAAGGCAAACCCTTGCCTTCCTGGGCGTTGAGTCGACCTTGACTTTCTTTGATGGCATGAATGGATTCAAGGTGATGTCGCTCCTATCCAGGGGAATAGATAAGCGGATGGCTGGCACTATAGTAGGCGTGACTTGGGAGGCATTCACTAGAACCGCTAAGCGGTTCAGAGTGCTTAGAAATAACCTGGATGAGGTAATGATTGGCGGCAACACCATGCTCAAGGTAGGCATGTTCAGGGTCCCACTCTCGCTTCACTGGTCCACTAAGTTGGCCGCGGTCCCGGTCGTGGATTGCCCTAAGAATTTCTCCACAATTAAGGCGCTTCCGCAGCGCATCATGGATGAATTACCTAACTATATTAATGCCATTAATGAATTAAGAGCAAATGATGTTGAATTAAGCCAGTTAAGCAAGATAGATAAATTGCAACTAATATATAGCTTAAAGGCTCGCCTCTCCTCAAGCCTCACCACTGATTGCACATAGGATCAAATGATTTTCCAA